>NZ_SPPA01000027.1:0-29319 GCF_004569585.1 Muribacter muris
ATTTCCGTACAACAGACGTAACCGGTACAATCGAATTACCGGAAGGCGTGGAAATGGTAATGCCTGGCGATAACATCAAAATGACAGTAAGCTTAATCCACCCAATCGCAATGGACGAAGGTTTACGTTTCGCTATCCGTGAAGGCGGTCGTACAGTAGGTGCGGGCGTTGTAGCGAAAATCATCAAATAATTGATGAAGCCGTTTTAGAAAGAAGGCGTACTTAGGTACGCCTTTTTGCTATCTTATTTTCTATATTATGAGTTGTATACCGAGATACTTGCTGTTATTTATTTTTCTTTTTTGAATTAATTGATGAGTAGAGATTTCTGAATAATAAATGAAAAGCAGCTCCCTTGGTTAGGTTCGCTTTCAATTTGCAGACTGGAGTGGTGTTGTTTAAGAGAATGTTTAACGATGGCTAAACCGAGTCCGCTGCCACCGGTTTGATTGCTACGAGATTCATCAACTCGGTAAAAACGTTCGGTTAAATGTGGGATATGTTTGGCTTCAATACCAATGCCGTTATCGCAGATTTTAAATTCTGCCCCTTGCCCGCAATATTGCCAGTGAATATCAATATGGCTGTTAATGCCGGAATGTTTGATAGCATTATAAATTAAATTTGAAATCGCACTTTGTAATTGCTGCTCATCGCCCAGTATGGAAATATCGTCTAAATCATAATCAATGGTACAGGGATAGTCTTTTTGTAATATCTCAATATTCGGTTTGAGTTTAGAGATAAGCTGCATAATATTTACCGGTTGATGTGTTTTATTGTCCGATACTTCAATTTTAGCGAGTAAATTTAACTGTTTTAATAAATTTTCCATTCTCCGGCTTTGTGCTTGCATTGCCTGAATTGCTTTTTGTGCTAATTCGGATTGTGAGTTTTCTGTTTCCAATAATTCTAAATAGCCTTGTAAAACGGTTAAAGGCGTGCGCAATTCGTGGTTAATATTGGCTAGGAAGGTTTGTCTTGATTCAAGCAGACGTATCATTTGAGTTACATCTCTCGCAATAATCATTTTGAGATTTTCATCGTAGGGGTTGAGGTTGATCTCAATATAACGTTGATTATGTGTCATTAACATTAACGGTCGATGATGTTTAGACTGTTTGAAATAATGTTTAAACTCATCATAGAAAATCACATTAAAGATATTTTTCTCTTGATTGCGATGCCAATAAAAATCAAATAGACGTTGCGAGATTTGATTACACCACGAAATATTTCCCTCATTATCACAAAAAATAATACCGCTCGGTAAATACTCGATATTTTTATTGAGTTTCGATAATAACCGAAGCGTTTTTATTTTATCTTTTTTCGCTTGTTTTTTATAAAACGCAATACTTTGTGAAAAATATTCTAATAGGCTGCCATCATCTTGGGTTTCAGATTTAGGCGCAAGCAATCTTAGCAATTTATTTTCATTGTGGTGATGCCATATCAGTAATAAAACGAGGATCCCAATAACCCAGTAACTGAAGTGATCGGAAAAAAGGCTTAAAGTAAATGCGCTGATAGAAACCGCAATGATTTCAATCACGAATTGGCGGTAGTGGCAGAATTTTTTCATCTTAATCCTGTATATGCGTTGAAAAACGGTAGCCTGATCCTCGGACGGTCTGAATATAGCGATCGACCTGATAAGGCTCTAAACAGCGTCGAAGACGGCGGATATAAGAGTCAACGGTGCGATCTTCAACATAAATATCGTTGCCCCAAATAAAATCAAGCAACTGCTCTCGGCTATAGACTTTTTCCGGGTGTGTCATTAAAAAATGGAGAAGTTTATATTCAGTGTGGCTTAAATCGATTTGTTTACCTTGGTAGGTGAGGCGTTGGGCGGCTTCGTCTAGGACTAATTCATTGATTTTAATGATGGCTTGCACGGGGTCGTAACTTCTTCGCCAAAGGGCTTCAATACGGGCAAGGAGAACTTTGGGGGAAAACGGTTTACTGATGTAATCGTCTGCGCCGGTATTGAGGCAAGTGATGCAATCTTCTTCGGCACTCCGGGCGGTGAGCATAATGATAGGAATTTGAGCGGTTTCTTCGTGTTTCTTCAGATATTCGATAAACTGTACGCCGGATCGCCCCGGTAGCATCCAATCTAATAATATCAGTTGGGGTTTTTCCGAGAGTTTATTGACGGCACTTTGGTAGTCTCCGGCCTCAATAACGTGGTAGTGATGCTGGGTTAAAAATAGGGTGATCATTTCACGGATTGCCCATTCGTCTTCAACCACCAAGATTTTATTTTCCATAGTAACTCCCCAGAAAGACAAGCGGTAGGATTGATTAGAAAATTTGCAAATTTTTCCTAAAACCCCACCGCTTGTCAATGCTATTTACCTTGTAGGGCTTCTTGGATAATGAAGAATGTATCCGTTTGATCGAGTAAGCCGGAGAAGCGGTAGGCTTTCGGACCATAGGCAGCAATACGTAGTTGGCTGCCGGTATGTTCTTGGCTATCCGCCTCTTTGCCTGTGCCGTAGCTTATCGTCATTATTGAGCCGTCTTTGGCTTTGAGCGTTTGGTTTAAGCCGGTCGGCTTGGCTTTATTTGGAATTAATTGGCTAGTGTGAGCGTGATCGGCGGTTACGATGACCAATGTTTCTCCGTCTTTACGGGCAAAGTCCAGTGCAACCTGTACCGCTTCATCTAAATCGACGGTTTCACCGATTTGACCGCACGGGTTTGCTTTGTGATTTTGTTTATCGATTGACGCCCCTTCAACCTGAAGGAAAAAGCCGTTTGGATTCTCTTTGAGCAATTCAATGGCTTTATCCGTCATTTGCGCTAGATTTGGAATATCTTTGGTGCGTTCCGGATTGTCTTGACATTCAATCGGATTAGCGAGATTACCCTCAAAGGTTGCTTGACCACCGAACCAGCGTACAGGCAAATTGCCCGGTGCAAAGACCCCTAAAATCGGGAATTTTGTTTGTGTGGTGAGATTGTTAAGTGCATCTGCATTTTCGACAATGTGAAAACCTTTTTGCTGGGCTTGTTGCCATAAGGTTTGACCTTTAAATTCACCGGCTTGGCTGGTTTCATCGAATGTTTTGCGACCGCCGCCAAGCACAATATCCGGTGGTGAGGCTAAGAATTGTTCGGTGATTGAACCTAGCCCGCCGTTTTCCAACGCATTTTCAGGGCAACGTTCGCTGGTGGCGACAGGGCCGTAGCATTTACGTTGGCTGACGTGTGCCAAAAGCGCGGCAGGTGTGGCATCTTGAATTTCTGCTGTGCTGACGTTACCTGTGCCTTTGCCTAATTTTTTGGCAATTTCGACTAAATTCGGGACGGGTTTGCCATCCACATCGACCCCAATCGCACCATTGTAGGTTTTAATGCCGGAGTTCCACGCCGTTGCGGAGGCGGCGGAATCAGTTACTTGCTCAATTAATTTCGTTTTTTTATCAATCGCATAAGTTGTGATTTGACCGGAAAACGGCAGGGCATCCAGCCCTTTAAATGCACTTGCAGCCCCTTTTGCATAGTTGCGGGCAATCGTAATTTCCGAGTCCCCCATTCCATCGCCAATCAATAAGATGACATTTTTCGCTTTTTGCTGTGTTAAGAGGTGTACCAATTCTGCCTGATTATCGGCAGATAAGCGTTTGGCACCGCCAAGGGTAAGAATATCGCCAACGGCTTCCCGTGATATTTCTGCATTGACTGATGCGGCTAACAGGCTGAAAGATAAGCCCAATACGGTGAGTGCTGGATTAAATTTGACTGTCATTGTGTGTCTCCCTTTAGGTTGATCGGTTTTCGAGCTGTATTCTAGAAAGAGGATATGACAGTTTGATGACAAGCGGGTTGTTAATGTGAATTTTTTGTAAATTGCGTTGTATTATCAGGTTACATTATTGACAAAATGTGGGTTTTGGTTGCAAATGATATTGAATATCATATTTGTTTTTATTAAAATTCCCTGCCAAAATAATGACTAAAGAAGGAAAAGGTATGAATCACAAATCTGATTTATGGTTAAAAGGTCTGAAAATCAGTGCAATCGCTACGGCAGTTGCATCGGCTTCTGTGTATGCGTATGAGCAGGGTAAGGGGGCAACGGCGCTTATTCATTCGGACGATAGGGTTGAAAAAATTGACACACTTTCTGCCGGCAGTAATCCAGATGAGCGGATTAAAGGCGATTTTAACCGTTCGGGTAATCCGGTGCGGGTGATTTGGTACGGTAATCCGAGTGATCAAGACGGTAAAGTGCCGCAAACAGGGGCAAATAACCAAGGGCAAATTATCGGTAAGGTGATCGCCAAAGGGCAGGATACAACGGATTCTGAAGATAGACGAGGGGCGATTTCCATTGACGGGGTTGCAAATGGTATTGATGCTCTCGGTTGGTCTGCACCGAGTAATCCCAACGATGTAATTTTTAATCTCAATTCTGTTGAAAATAGCGGTTCTATCTCGGCTTCAACGGATTTACAGGGCGGTGAGGCGGAAACCCACGGCGATATTCAATCCTATGGGAGCGGTAATGGTATTTCGGTTATCGGCTTGGCGGATTTCGGAAAACATAACGCACAAGTCGGTTCAGACGGTATTGCGGACGGTTATAGCGGTGCAACAGGGGTTTCCCGCAGAACAGGGGCAATTCGTACCAGTCGGACACGAGCGGCTGAGCCTGCTCCCGCACCGAGTTCCCCTGCATTAGAAAAAGCCGATTTTGAAGGTAAAACGGTCGAAGTGGGTCTGCAAAATGTCAATAATAGCGGTCAGATATCCGGCAAAATTTACGCTCAAGCACATCAAAAAGCGGTTGCGCATACAAGCGATTACAAGCCGCAATTCTATTCTGTTACCGGTTCTGCATCGGGTAATGCATTGTCTATTTCCTCTTATGTGAATACGATTGATCGTTATACCTATTCCGAGAACAAACATAACTTTGCTAAATTAGGTTCTATCACCAATAGTGGTCATTTACGAGGTGAAGCGCAATTATTGGGCGGTAAAAATACCACTCATACGGGCACGGCTTCAAATAATAGCGGAAACGGTATTTCTGCTATTGCCGTAACAGGCCGTTTTGCTAAAAATAGTACGGAAGCGGCTGTCGGCAATCTTCAAAATAGCGGTGAAATTGTCGGTCGCTTAGAACAAATTTCGAGCGATAATTCTGGCTACCGTGGTTTCCATCTTTACTCTACTGCAAATGCTCACGGTAGCGGTAATGCGGTTTCTGTTACGGCGAGTTCTGCCAATGCGCAAACGAGAGTGCCTGCTAGTGCGACATTAGGGGATATTCAAAATAGCGGCAAGCTGACTGGTTTCGCATTGGTAAAAGCGGGCGGGGGCTTAGGCGATATTACTGCTAATGTGCGTGCCTCGGGGAATGGGGTATCGGTTTATGCGCAAGGTAATTCAGGTGAGTTGGCTAAAATCGGGGCTGTCGATAATGCCGGAGTGATTTCGGGGCAAATTGAAGTGTATGGTGGCAAATCCGACTCGGCTGCAACGGATAAACGTTTTATCCCTGAAATTAAGGGGGTGAAAACAGCAGCGGGTAATTCATCGGCAACGGATACACCTCGCCTTTCTGCGGAGACTTGTCGGTGGTTGCCGGCTAATACGCCCGGTTGTGAAGCAACTGCTACGCCGACAGCATCGTCAACACCGGATCACGTTAATGCAACGGTGCAAAGTGCAACCGGTGCACACTCTAGCGGTAACGGGATTACTGTTTGGACTTACGGTGAATCAAGTGAATACGGTCAGCAAAAAGCCCAATTGGGTAATATTCTGAACACGGGCACTGTAAGTGGTTATGCGAAAGTGTGGCAAGGGTTTTCACAAGGCGAACATACTCGTGTCGATTACCGCAATAATGGTGCAGGGATTGCGATTAAAGCCAGAATGGATGGCAATATCACAAATGCCGGGGTGATTTCGGGCAATCATAGTGCATTATTGGCACGTGGCAAAATTGATACCGCGTGGAGCACCACCAACCCAACTTATACGTCGGGCTTTAAAGGTCAGGTAAATAACTACGGCATTTTAGCCGGGCGTTTAATCGTGGGTGGCTACCAATTAGATCAGAGTGCTGACCAGTACTATAACTATTTTGAAACTCGCCACGCCAATAATGTCAAAAACGCAGGTCTATATATTCAGTTGGATAAAGATGAAAATATTGAGCAGGTAACAGTAGGAACGGATAGCCTCACTGCGTTCAGCAAAAACGGTAAAAATTATACTGTTATCAATGCGCCTTTGACTTCGTCTAACAAAGACAGCGAAAAACTCACTACGGCGGAAGAAACCTTTACTAACAAGATTATCAATGGGGTAGGGATGGCAAACGGTGCATTATTTGCCAAGCATAATACAACATTGGAGGATTCTATTGTAAATGGTTATAAAACAGCCTTAAAAGTAGGAGAAAACGCCGAAGTAACCGTGAATAATACTACCCTCAATGCCAATGGCTTTAAGGTGAATCAATCGGAAAAACCGTTGGCAATTTTAGGGGATAGTGGTGCGAATAAAGTGCTCTTATCGAATAGTACCCTAATTAACGGGGATATCGATCTCAAAGCGGGCAATGATGAGCTGACAATTGCAGACGGTCAGGTGAAATTTAATGGTCGGTTAATCGATCTCGGCGAAGGGCAGGATACATTGCAGTTAGGTAAAGCTGATTTGCCAAACGCTCAGCCGATTAAAGTCGATTATGAAGTGCATAATGCCGAGCAGATCACGGTAAATCAGCCAACGACTTTTTGGGCAAGCGCCAAAGTGCGTGGTACGAATGCACTTACTCTAAACAGTGATCTCTATTACCAAGTGCTTAGCCCGGAAATGCACGCATTATTTGATGCTAACCGCAGTGAAAAAATAGCGCTTAACGGCGTAGGTAAGTTTATTGTTGATACTACCAAAGCGGCTAGCGAGTATGAAGTGAAGTTCGGCGGTTTCCAGCTTGATCCGACGAATATTACCTTTGAAACAAACAGTGTGCTACAAAATGCAACCTTCAAGGACGGTAAATTATTGATTCAGCCGAAGGTGGTGATGACGGCGGAAGAGGCAGCAAAACAAGCAGAGCAGCAAGCTCAGTTAGCCGCACAACTTAGCGAGGCACAAAAGCAAAAAGCCGAACTTGAAAAAGCCCAGCAAGATGTGGCTGCTCAAAGAGAGCAGGAACAAGCTGCATTGGCTGCACAAGCCCAACAATTAGCGGACGCTGAAAAGCAGAAAGCCGAGCTTGAAAAAAGGCTGCAAGATACACTGGCACAGCGTGATCAACTTGCGGCAGATTTAGCAGCAAATAGTGCTCAAGCCGATGAGGTGAAGCAACAAAAAGCGGATCTGGAAAAAGCCTTGCAGCAGGCGATTGCCGAGCGTGATCAACTTCAGGCAAATGCAGTAGCGTCTAAACCATCTTCGGCGGTTGATGAGATGAAGACAGCGTTGATAAATCAGCAACTTGCCGATTTACAGCAAAAAATTGATCAGTTAAATCAACAAATTGCCGACCAAAACTTACAGGCAGGCAAGACCTTTAGTACGCCGTTTACTGATGCCTATCAGAGTTACCTCACTCATTGGCAACTATCGGGAGTGAATGCGCTTGAAGCCTCCGCATTAACGACCGATAAATCGGAGCAGGCAGCGGCGGAAGCGATCAATCGTTATTTATCAGACACGGTCGAACATAATATTTACGGTGCGGTGGCACATCAGTTAGCCCAATTCACCCGTGATGAACGTAATGCCCTTTTATCGCTCACAAAACGATTAAGTGATCAGCAATGGTATGTGGCGGCGAAAGGATTGAATGCAACCCACCATTACCGTCAAACTGCGGAGAAAGCAACCACGAATGGCGCAATGGTTAGCGTGCAGTATGGCGTGAATGATGATCTGACGGCGGGTGCTTATGTTGCCACGCATCAGCAAAAAACGACCGGCGGCGCGAGCCACTTAAAAGGAAAAGGCGTGTCGTTCGGTGCGTATGTGAGCAAGCACTTTAACAATCTCAGCTTAACGGCAGGGGTAATGCACGCTCGCACCGATCTGAAAGGTAAACGTTATATCAGCAACGGTTATGATAGCCACCAATTTGATGCGAACGGCAAAGCCAATGCAACGGGGGCTTATTTACAGGCGAAATATGCCGTAGCCTTAAACGATCATTGGCAGTTTGTGCCGAGAGCTGATGTCGCGTATACCCGCTTAGCACAAGGGGCGATCAATGAAACGGGCAATGCAGGGTTAGCGATCGATGCTTACCGTACACAGCGTATTGAAAGCCGTATCGGGCAGGATATGATCGCCAAGCTACCGATGTCAAACGGTGATTTATCGTTCAAAGTCTCAACGGATTATACGGTAGTCGCCGGTGAGAAAGATCTGCAAGGTCGTTTTAATCGCGGGAAAACCTTTGCTATCCGCACTGAACCTAACCGCAATATTGCCGGCATCGGCGCAGGTATTGGCTACGAATGGCGAAACGGTCTTGAAGTCGATCTCAATGCGTCTAAAACGTTAAGCAAAGCGGGGAATGAAACCATCGCCACATTCAAACTGGGTTACACCTTTAAATAGACCATAACATCTCTGTAAGCGGTCGGTTAGAGCGACTATTTTGCAAAAAATCACGCCAAACCGACCGCTTGTCTTTTTAGCCTTTCTGCTTGTTTAACCATTCTGTCGGGCTTAGTCCGATTTCTCGGGTAAAGGCACGGCTGAGAGCGGCACTGTGGCTATAACCGACTTTTTCGGCGACAAGGCTCACTGCCAGCCCTTTTTGTAGCAGCGTTTGGGCAACGGTAATCCGCCACTGCGTCAGATAATCCATCGGGGAAATCCCCATCATCTCTTTGAAGTAACCGGCAAAGCGTGAGCGGGACATCATTGCATATTCCGCCATCATATCGACTTGCCAATTTCGCTCGGGATATTGGTGAATATCCAGTAAGAGCCGGGCGAGGTATTTGTCGGTCAGCCCCTTTAATAAGCCCACGTTGATCCGTTTTTGCTCTAGGCAGCAACGCACGACTTGAATAGCAAAATAGGCGCACAAATGTTGAATTGCCGCCTGATAGCCGCAGCCCTGCTTTTCCGTTTCGCTAAAAATCAGATTGGCGATATTACGCAGTTCGGGTTGGGTGTCCAAATAGACAACCGCAATATCCTGTAAGCTGTGGGTGAGCGGGTTGCGTACGTCTTCGCCAAAGTCGAATTTAATACAAAAAATATCCAAACCTTGTGCGTCTAAGGGGTGAATATGATGAACAATATGCGAAGGTGAGAAGACGACACAAGGGCGGTCAATCACGATCGGCGCTTTATTAGGTTGTGAAAATTGGCAATGCCCTTGGCGGATAAAATGTAAATAGCCTTTATTGGGATCGGGTTCTTCAAATGTACCGATATGGCATAAGTTGCCAATGAAAAACAGGTCGGTACGGAAATTAAAATAGCTGAAAAGGTGGGTGATAGTGTCCATTTTGGCGGTCGGGTTAAGAAGTTAAAACGTTGGGTTAAATTTTATGATCGGCATATTTTTATAATAACGCCGCTCACAGTATAGAGCTGCGGGCATTTTATGTGAATTAAAATCTTACTTGAGGAGAGAAAAGAATGTCTAATAAACTTGAACAGGTTGATCAAGAACGCCGCTCGGCACTGCATAGTGGTTCTCGTATCGCAATGGCAGCCGGTGTACTCGGCGCAATGGGGATTGCGGCAACGGCAAATGCGGCGGAGAAAAAAGCGGAAAAAACCATTTACGATGAACCTGAACAGTACGGCTTAAAACGGCCGGGAATGAAGATCGATCCGAAACGTGTGGCGTTAGTTGTGGTTGATCCGCAAAATGATTTTCTTAGCCCGAACGGTATTATGTGGGGCGTATTGAAAGACAGTATTTTACAAAATAATACGGTTGAGAATATTGAAAGCCTGTTTAAAGCGGCGAAAAAAGTGGATATGCCGGTGATTGTCTCCCCACACTATTATTACCCGACTGATCACCAATGGGAATTTATGGCACCGGGCGAAACTTTTATGCATGATACCGGAATGTTCGCCCGCAAAGGCGCTTATACAATGGAAGGCTTTGAAGGATCGGGCGCAGATTTTGTTGAGCGTTATAAACCGTATATTTTTGATGGCAAAACTACGATTGCATCGCCGCATAAAATTTTCGGGCCGGAAACGAATGATGTCGTATTGCAGTTGCGTAAACGCAAAATCGACCAAGTGATTTTAGCGGGAATGGCGGCAAATTTATGTATTGAATCCCATTTGCGTGAATTGGTGGAACAAGGTTTTGAAGTAACCGTCGTGAAAGATGCTACCGCAGGGCCGCGTATTCCGGAAGGGGACGGCTACCTTGCAGCGCTGACTAACTTCCGTTTGATTGCGAACGATCTTTGGACAACCGCCCAAGCAGTGAAAAATATGGGGGCATAATAGATAACAAGTGGTCGGTTGCACCACAGTATTTGCAAATTTGCTGTGTGAACCGACCGCTTGTGCTGTGAGCGGAGACTAAGTTAGCCCATTCTGCCTGTAATATAATCCCTCGTGCGTTGATCTCGAGGTTGATTGAAAACGTGGCTGGTTTCACCAAATTCAATCAGTTCGCCCAGATACATATAGGCAGTGTAATCGGAACAACGGGCAGCCTGTTGCATATTATGGGTTACGATAGCCACCGTATAGTCGTGTTTAAGCTCGCAAATCAATTCTTCAATTTTCATTGTCGAGATGGGATCAAGTGCCGAGCAAGGTTCGTCAAGCAATAATACTTCGGGCTTAACCGCGATCCCTCTGGCGATACAAAGACGTTGTTGCTGACCACCGGAGAGGCTGTCGCCGCTTTTATCCAATTTATCTTTCACTTCATTCCAAAGTGCTGCTTTCGTTAAAGCCCATTCAACACGATCGTTTAATTCCGATTTCGGGAGCTTCTCAAATAAGCGAATACCGAAGGCAACATTGTCGTAAATTGACATTGGAAACGGCGTCGGTTTTTGGAATACCATTCCGACTTTGGCACGGATAATCGCAATATCTGTGTGGGTCGTCAGTAGGTTTTCACCGTCCAGTAAAATTTCGCCGGTAGCCTTTTGGTGAGGGTAAAGTTCGAACATTCGATTAAAGCAACGCAATAGGGTGGATTTTCCGCAGCCGGAAGGACCGATAAAGGCGGTTACTTTATTTTTAGCAATTTGCATATTGATGTTTTTGAGTGCATGAAAATTGCCGTAATAAAAATTGAGTTGATTCACGGTTAATGCAGTTTTCATTCGGTTTCCTTAATTATTTTTTCGGTTGGAAAAATAAGCGGGTGAGTATGTTAATACTTAATACAAAGAAGGTAATCAAAATTGCACCTGCCCACGCCAGTTCGTTCCAATCATTAAATGGGCTTGCTGCATATTGGTAAATCACAACGGGCAGATTTGCCAGTGGGGCATTCATATCCCACGAGCCGAACTGATTTGAGAGAGCGGTGAACAGTAACGGTGCGGTTTCCCCCGAAATACGTGCTACTGCCAACAATACGCCGGTGATAATCCCCGATTTTGCCGCACGGTAGCAGACCATTGTGATCACTTTCCATTGAGGGCAGCCGAGTGCGGCGGCGGCTTCTCGCAGATTATTCGGCACAAGTTGTAACATATTATCAGTTGTGCGGATCACCACCGGAATGACGATAACGCCCAATGCCATTGCACCTGCCCAACCGGAATAATGTTCGACTTGCGAAACATACACCGCATAGACAAATAAGCCGATGATAATGGACGGTGCAGAAAGTAAAATATCATTCAAAAAGCGTGTGATAGTTGCCAAACGGCTATATTTGCCGTATTCCGCCAGATATGTGCCAGCCAAAATACCGATGGGAGTTGCAACAAGCGTGCTGACGGTGAGCATCATAAACGAGCCGATAAACGCATTGCGTAAACCGCCTGCTTCATTCGGGGCAGGCGTATCCATTGTAAAGAGATCAAGCGAAAGGGCAGGAATGCCTTTACTTAATAGGGTAATGATGATCCAACTTAGCCAAAATAAGCCAAACCCTACCGCTAAAAAGGATAAGGCAAGCATTATGCAATTTTTGATTTTACGGCAGTGAAACCGCCTGTTTTCATATTGACGCATTATTTTTTCCCTTCTTTTCGCTGCATACGCATAATTAAGATACGTGAACAAGCGAGAACAACAGTAGTAATGAGGAATAGAATAAGACCAAGCTCCATTAACGCCGATTTTTGTAAGCCGCTGGCTTCATTAAATTCATTGGCGATTGCAGACGCAATTGAGGTTGACGGCGAGAAAAGGGATTCCGGTAGTTGGAAGGCGTTACCGATCACAAAAGTAACCGCCATTGTTTCCCCCAATGCACGACCAAGCCCTAACATTATGCCGCCGATTACCCCTGTTTTGGTATAAGGCAGAACGACTTTCCAAACGACTTCACTTGTGGTTGAACCTAAACCGTAGGCGGACTCTTTTAACATTGGCGGCACAACACCGAAGACATCACGCATTACGGAGGCGATAAACGGAATAATCATAATTGCCAGCACCAACGAGGCGGTAAATAACCCGATACCGAACGGTGCGCCTGAAAACAGTAGATTAAGGATGGGTAAGTCCCCAAATAAGTCAATAAGATGAGGTTGAATATATTCTTGGAAAAGCGGGACGAACACAAACAGCCCCCACATTCCGTAAATAATAGACGGAATTGCAGCCAGCATTTCGACCGCTACCCCGATTGGGCGTTGAAGCCACTCCGGTGCTAATTCGGTTAAGAATGTGGCAATGCCGAATGAAATCGGCACGGCAATGAGTAAAGCGACAAAAGCCGAGATAAGTGTTCCGATAATAGGTACTAATGCACCGTATTGCTCTTGTACGGGATCCCAGTTGTTTGTCCATAAAAAGTCGAGATTAAATTGGCGAATCGCATCCCAACTGCCTGCGATAAGCGAAATTAAAATAGCCGATAAAATCGCAAATACCAGCACGGTAAAAAATAAGGTGGTGTGCTTAAATAGCCATTCTATCCATTTTGTGCTTTCAATAGTTTGATAGGCTTTTTGCATATTTATATCCTAGTTTGCAAAAATATGTGTCGATCGGACTGCTTGTAAAGGGAGAGCTCCCTCTCCCTTTGTAAAAAGCATTAGCGAACGGCTTTACCCGCAGTATCTTTGATCTCACTTGCCCATTTTTGTTGAATGGTTTCAACCACTTTGCGTGGCATTGGCACATAATCAAGTTCTTCTGCAGCTTGACCGCCTTTGGTAAATGCCCAATCAAAGAACTTCAGCACGCCACGGGTTGCATCAGGTTTATCGGCGACTTTGTGTAATAAAATAAAGCTCGCTGCTGTGATTGGCCAAGACTCGTTGCCGGCTTCGTTGGTCAGTACCACCCCCATTCCGGCGGCACTGTTCCAATCTGCATTACTGGCGGCAGCCATAAAACTTTGTTTAGACGGTTGAACAAATTGACCGGCTTTGTTTTGTAACGCAACCCACGCTAATTGGTTTTGTTTGGCATAGGCATATTCGACATAGCCGATAGAGTATTTGAGCTGTTTAACGTAAGCTGCCACACCCTCATTGCCTTTGCCGCCCTGACCTGTCAGCCATTTAACCGATTTACCTTCACCGACTTTCGCTTTCCAATCGGCAGACACTTTAGACAAGTAATTGGTAAAGCCGAACGTTGTACCGGAGCTGTCGGAGCGGTGAACAACGACAATGCGTTTGTTCGGGAGCTTAATATCAGGGTTTTGTGCTTTGATTGCCGCATCGTCCCAGTGAGTGATTTTACCTAAGAAAATATCGGCTAATTGTTCACCGGATAATTTCAACTTACCGGCGGCAATATCCGGCACGTTAATGACAGGCACAGTACCGCCGATGATGGCAGGGAATTGTAGGAGTTTATGCTCGTCCAATAAGTTGGCTTTCATTGGATCATCAGATGCACCGAAATCCACTGTTTTTGCCATAATTTGTTGCTGACCGCCACCGGAGCCGATCGATTGGTAATTGACTTTATTGCCTGTCTCTTTTTCATATAACGATGCCCATTTCGCATAAATCGGATAAGGGAAAGATGCGCCGGCACCCGTAATTGTTTGAGCCTGTAGCGATAACGGCAGTGAAACTGCAATGACACCGACACCAAATACCGCTAATTTTTTCATAGTTTTGACTAACATCATTTTTTCCTCTTGGGTTGATTGATGACGAGCGTAGTGTAAAAAAGAAATATGACAGTTTTATGACAACCGAGACAAGCGGTTAAATGCACGCCGTTTTTTGCAAAATGTGATCTCGTTCAAATTTCATTAAGAAAATCTACAAATGAAGTGAAATTGGCATTATAATGAAATTTATTGAAGTTTTATTTCATTAAGCTGTTTTTAAATGAGAGGAGAGAGAAAATGCGTTTAATTCCGTTAGACTGTACAACAGAAGTGAGCCAATGGGCAGCCCGTTATATTGTTAATAAAATCAATGCGTTTCAGCCAACTGCGGACAAACCGTTTGTGTTAGGTTTACCAACCGGCGGTACGCCGCAAAAAACCTACCAAGAGTTGATTAAACTCTACCAAGCCGGTGAAGTGAGCTTTAAAAATGTCGTTACCTTTAATATGGACGAGTACGTCGGTTTACCGAAAACGCATCCGGAAAGTTACCATACCTTTATGCACGAAAATTTCTTCAATCACGTTGATATTCAGCCGGAAAATATCAATTTACTCGATGGAATGGCAGAGGATGTGGACGCAGAGTGCGAACGCTATGAGGCGAAAATCCGTTCTTATGGTAAAATCCACTTATTTATGGGCGGGGTCGGTGTGGACGGTCATATTGCGTTCAATGAACCGGCATCCTCATTGAGCTCACGCACACGGATTAAAACCTTAACCGAAGACACGCTGATTGCCAATTCCCGTTTTTTCAATAATGATGTGAATCAAGTGCCGAAATTTGCACTGACGGTTGGGGTAGGCACATTGTTGGACGCCGAAGAAGTGTTGATTTTAGTAACGGGTCATAACAAAGCGTTGGCATTGCAGGCTTGTGTTGAAGGGCCGATCAACCATTTATGGACAATCAGTGCATTGCAGTTGCACCGCCGTGCAATTGTGGTGTGCGATGAGCCGGCAACCCAAGAGCTTAAAGTGAAAACGGTGAAATATTTCAAGCAGTTGGAAAAAAATGTCGCACGTTAGGGGGAGAAAATGAACCATTATGCATTGACAAACTGTGTGATTTATACGGGCGAGGCGGTTTTGTATCAGCACGCCGTTATTGTTAAAGGCGAGCAGATTGAGGCGATCGTTGCCGAAAAAGCTCTCCCCGAAAGTTTAGAGCAAATTGATCTGGAAGGGGCGAATTTATCCGCCGGTTTCATTGATTTACAACTGAATGGTTGCGGTGGCGTGATGTTTAACGAAGACATCAGCGTTCGCACCCTTGAAATTATGCAGGAAACCAACCTGAAATCTGGCACAACCAGCTATTTGCCGACCTTCATCACCTCGCCCGATGAGGGAATGAAGCAAGCGGTGCAGGTGATGCGTGATTACTTGTCAAAATATCAAAATCAGGCGCTCGGTTTGCATTTGGAAGGGCCTTATCTCAGTGTGGAGAAAAAAGGGGTGCATCGTCCCGAATATATCCGTGCTGCAAGCGGTGAGATGATCGATTTTCTGTGCAAAAACGGCGATGTGATCACCAAACTGACCTTAGCAGCAGAAAATCCGACCGCAGAGCATATCGCGGCTTTCCGAGATGCCGGCATTATTGTCTCAATCGGTCATTCCAATGCGACTTATCTGCAGGCGAAACAACGCATTGCCGAAGGGGCTAGCTTTGCCACCCACCTGCATAATGCAATGTCGCCTGTGAGTTCGGGACGGGACGGCGGCGTTGTCGGTGCTGTGCTGGATAGCGATATTTACGCAGGTATTATTGTGGACGGTTTGCACGTGGATTGGTCGAATGTCCGCATTGCGAAAAAAGTAAAAGGCGATAAACTGGTGATTGTAACTGATGCGGTTGCACCGGCGGGGGCGAATATCGACTCTTTTATCTTTGTCGGCAAAAAAGTGCTGTATAAAGACGGGAAATGTGTCGATGAATTTGGCAGCCTTGGCGGTGCGGCGATCACAATGATCGAATCGATCCGTAATGTTGTCCAACACGTTGGCATTCCCCTTGAAGAAGCGATCCGAATGTGTACGCTTTATCCGGCGAGAGCCATTCACGTTGAGGATAAATTAGGGTCTATTGAAGGCGGTAAAATCGCCAATTTAACGGCATTTAATCACCAATTCCAAGTGCTTGGCACAGCGGTTAATGGCAATTGGCAATGGACAAAAAACTAAATTAAAGGAAAAAGCTCTGATGATCTTTATTCAACGGGGCTTTTGTTTTTTAGGTGGGATTTTCCATTTTTTATCAAATTGGTGCTTGCTCTTAGGCGAGTTTTTGCGTAGAATTGCGCACCTATTTTATATGAATTTGAGAGTGCCAGAGGCTTAGCAAATGGCACTGATTAGCGGAGTAAATATGTACGCAGTTTTCCAAAGTGGCGGCAAACAACACCGAGTAAGCGAAGGTCAATTTGTACGTTTAGAAAAACTTGAAGTAGCGACAGGTGAAACAGTTGAATTTGATTCGGTGTTAATGGTCGTTAATGGTGAAGATGTTAAAATCGGTACCCCTGTTGTTGCAGGCGGTAAAGTAGTGGCAGAAGTGGTTGCACACGGTCGTGGCGAAAAAGTTAAAATCGTTAAATTCCGTCGTCGTAAACACAGCCGTAAACAACAAGGTCATCGTCAGTGGTTCACAGAAGTGAAAATCACTGGGATTCAAGCATAATTTCAGAGGAGATCAAGTAGATGGCAACTAAAAAAGCTGGTGGTTCAACTCGTAACGGTCGTGATTCTGAAGCTAAACGCCTTGGTGTGAAACGTTTCGGTGGCGAGTCTGTTTTAGCAGGTAGCATTATCGTTCGTCAACGTGGTACAAAATTCCACGCAGGTAGCAACGTAGGTATGGGTAAAGACCACACATTATTCGCAATGGCTGACGGTAAAGTTAAATTTGAAGTTAAAGGCGAAAAAAATCGTAAATATGTCAGCATTATTGCTGAATAATCTTCAAATCCCTTAAATAATAAAGCCCTCTTTTTTAAGAGGGCTTTTTGCTATCTTACCGATGATGTTTACACTTCATTGAGGATTTATGGTTAATCAACAAAAAACACTGCGCGGCTTTCTGCTTGCGCTACTCGCAAGTGCGGCTTGGGGGGCATTACCTATTGCCGTCCAACAAATCTTAGATATTGTCGATGCACAAACATTGGTATGGTATCGTTTTATGACGGCAGCGATTGGGGTATTTTTCATCTTGCTGTTTACAAAAAAATTGCCGCAACGCACCGCGTTCTCCCCTCGGGTCTTTGGCTTGCTTATGGTTGGCATTGTGGGGCTATCCGCAAATTTTTTCCTATTCAGTTACGGGTTAAATTTTATTTTGTCGACTACAAGCCAGGTGCTATGGCAGCTTGCGCCTTTCACGATGATGTTATGCGCCGTATTATTTTTCCGAGAGCCTTTTCAATTTCATCAAAAGATAGGGCTTGCAATGTTGTTGCTGGGATTGGGGCTGTTTTTCAACGATCGTTTTGATGAGATTTTCCAATTAGGTCAGTATGCCTTTGGTCTTTTTATCGGAGCGAGTGCTGCGATAGTATGGGTGCTTTACGGTATCGTACAGAAATTATTACTACCGGTATTTAGCTCGCAACAAATATTGCTCTATATTTATGTCGGGTGTGCGGTCGTGCTCACGCCGTTTTCCGTTCCCTCTCAAGTAATGGCGCTGAACGGTTTCGCTTTAGCTTGTTTTATTTTCTGCTGTTTAAATACCTTAATCGGCTACGGCGCTTATGCGGAGGCATTAAACCATTGGGACGCCTCGAAAGTTAGCGTGATCACAATGTTACTGCCGATTTTTACGATGCTGTTTGCCGCGTTAGGGCATTGGCTCGCACCGGACACATTTAATGAGACAAAAATGAACGGTATCAGCTATTTAGGCACATTCATCGTGGTCGCCGGCAGTATTTTTTCTGCGGTTGGTCATCGCTGGCTGGGGAAATCATCGTCCCGAAAATAGCCCTTTATTCACACCGGATTAAGCGGCTCACTACTTGCCCTGCTGTTTTTTCCTTGATGATCTGCCAATGTGGCGGTAGCTCTAACGGCGGGTGATCTTTTTCCGTTTCAACATAAATTAACGCATTTTCAGCCAGCCAGCCGTTACGGGCTAAATGGGTTAGCACCTGAGGCACATAATGTTGGTGAAAGGGCGGATCAACAAACACAATATCAAACGGCGCTTGCGGATTAGCTTGAGCCAAGTAGGCGAGGCTATCCGTTTGAACCACCGTACCGTTCTCGGCGGCTAAACGTTTGAGGTTTTGCGCTAACAGATCGGCAGCCGTGGCAAATTTTTCGAGAAAAGTAACCGCTTGCGCTTGGCGGGATAACGCCTCAATTCCCAAAGAACCGCTTCCGGCAAAGCAATCTAGGCAACGGGCGTGGGCAATGTCCATCATCAACCAATTAAACAACGTTTCCTTCACTCGATCGGTGGTCGGGCGTAAGCCCTCGGCGTTTAAAACGGGCAATTTACGCCCCCGCCAACGTCCACCAATCACTCTGACCTCGCCGTTTGGGCGATTTTGTGGGGAAATTCGACTTTTTTTCATACTCAATAACATAAATAATTGATAAACTAAGCCGTTTAGTTTATTCCATTTTGAACGAAAATGGCTATTTAATTTGGAGCAAAATAATAATGGCAGAGGAAAAAAAGAAAAAAGGGTTTTGGTCGTGGTTAGGCTTTGGTAAAAAAGCGTCGCAAGAACAACAAACAGAGCAGAATAAGTTAGAGGAACAGCCATCGCAAGCGGTTGAAACGACGGCATTATCTGAAGAGCGACCCGTTGAACGTGCGGAAACAGCTACACCGCCGACTGATGAAGCCTTGCAGATAATCGAGCCAAACGCACCGCTTGTTGAAATAGAGGATACAAAAGCAGAAGAAGTCGAGCCACAGCCTGCGGACGAAGTATTGCCGGAAATTGAGCCAAACGCACCGCTTGTTGAAGTAGAAGAGACAAAATCAGCAGAAGTGGTTGAGAGTTATTCGGATAAACCCGCTCAAGAAGGCGGCTTCTTTAGCCGTCTGATCAAAGGGTTAATCAAAACCAAACAAAATATCGGTTCGGGCTTTCTCAATTTATTCCGTGGCAAAAAGATTGATGACGAGCTGTTTGAAGAGTTGGAAGAGCAATTATTGGTGGCGGATTTGGGAATGCCGACCACCACGAAAATTATCAATAATCTCACCCAGCACGCCAGCAAAAAGCAGTTACAAGATGCGGAATTGCTTTATCAACAATTAAAACAGGAGCTGGCGGAGGTACTGAAGCCGGTGGCACAGCCGTTGGTGTTGAGCGAAAAGAAACCTTATGTGATTTTAATGGTTGGTGTGAACGGCGTGGGGAAAACCACGACAATCGGTAAATTAGCCCGCAAATTCCAAGCGGAAGGGAAATCGGTAATGTTGGCGGCAGGGGATACGTTCCGAGCGGCTGCGGTGGAACAACTGCAAGTGTGGGGCGAGCGTAATCATATTCCGGTGGTGGCACAAAGTACGGGGGCGGACTCGGCTTCGGTGATTTTTGATGCGATGCAATCGGCGGCGGCAAAAGGCGTGGACGTGCTGATTGCCGATACCGCGGGGCGTTTGCAGAATAAACAGAATTTGATGGACGAGTTGAAAAAAATCGTGCGGGTGATGAAAAAATATGATGATACCGCACCACACGAGATTATGCTCACACTGGACGCAGGCACAGGGCAAAATGCGATCAGCCAAGCGAAGCTGTTTAATGAAGCGGTGGGGCTAACCGGCATTACCCTCACCAAATTGGACGGCACGGCAAAAGGCGGGGTGATTTTTGCGATCGCCGATCAATTTAATATCCCAATCCGCTATATCGGGGTAGGCGAGAAGATTGAGGATCTGCGCCCGTTTGATGCCGATGAATTTATTGAGGCGTTATTCGATCACGAAGGTGAAAAATAATGATTAAATTTACCAATGTCAGCAAAGTGTATAAAGGCGGGGGCAAGCCTGCTTTACAAGGGGTGAGTTTCCATTTGGCAAGGGGCGAAATGGCGTATATTACAGGGCATTCCGGTGCAGGTAAGACTACGTTACTCAAGCTGATTATGGGCATTGAGCGAGCCAACGGCGGTCAAGTGATGTTCAATGGACACGATATTACCCGCCTTGCCGAACACGAACTGCCGTTTTTACGCCGCCAAATCGGTATGGTGCATCAAAATTATAGCCTACTGAGCGATCGCTCCATTTTGGATAATGTGGCATTGCCGCTGATTATTATGGGGTTAAATCAGAGTATGGTCGAGCGGGAGGCACGTTTAGCGCTGGCTAGAGTCGGGTTGGAGAAAAAGGCGAATTTCCTGCCCCGTCATCTTTCCGGTGGCGAGCAGCAACGGGTGGATATTGCCCGTGCGATTGTGCATCGCCCTTCACTTTTATTGGCGGACGAGCCGACCGGTAATCTGGACGATCAACTGGCGTTTGAAATTTTCCGCTTATTTGAGGAATTTAACCAAGCCGGCACGACCGTGCTGATTGCCACGCACGACAGTAATATTATTGTGCAACGCCCGAAACCTTGTTTGGTGCTGGAAGAAGGGCATCTTAAATAGGAATGTCGATGAAAAATTTACTCAATACCCAAAGCCGCTATATTTTGCGGGCGGTTTGGCAGGATCTGATTAAGCGTAAATTCAGCGTATTGCTGACAATTTTGGTGATTGCCACTTCGCTGACGATCCCGACGGTCAGCTATTTGTTATGGAAAAATACCCATTATGCCGCCGCCCAGTTCTATCCCGAACCGGAGCTAACCGTCTATCTACATAAAAATTTGGCGGAACACGATGTGAATGCGGTGGTCGAGCGGCTTCGTCAGTTTGAAACCGAGAAAATCGAGAAACTCAATTACATCTCACGCCAGCAGAGCTTGGACGAATTTCGTAGCTGGTCGGGCTTTGGCGAAGCCTTGGATATTTTAGACGACAACCCGCTGCCGGCGGTGGTTGTGCTGAAACCGAAAGCAGCGTTCAGCGGTGCAGAGGCAATGTTAGCCTTACGCAATGACTTACAAAATATTAAAGGGGTGCAGGAAGTGCGCTTGGATAACGGCTGGCTGGAAAAACTGACCGCCTTAACTCAGCTTATCGCCCGTGTGGCGGTAACTTGCACGGTGCTGATGTTTATCGCCGTTTTTTTGGTGATCAGCAATAGTGTCCGCTCCGATGTATCCAACAGCCGAGCCTCGATTGATGTGATGCAGCTACTCGGCGCAACGGATTATTTCATCGCCCGCCCGTTTTTGTATAGCGGAATGTTATACGGCTTTTTCGGTAGCCTGATGGCGATTTTGTTTAGCTTGATGACGATCAGCTATTTCACCGGCGTGGTGCGTTATGTGTCGGATATGTTTACGGTGAAATTTGAATTGCACGGCTTTAATCTCAGTGAAATTTGTTTAATTATCACCTTGAGCGTTTTTCTCGGCTGGCTGGCTGCTAAATTAGCGACCAACCGCCATATTCAGAAGATCAGCGGACGCTATTAGTAACGGCAAGCGGTCGGTAACGGACGGGTTTTTGCCAAAAATCCGGTATTATGTAGCAAATGCACAAAAATAGAGATTTTAACAGAATGTAGGGACACACTGCGTGTGTCCTTTATAAAAATCAAATTGTTTCAATAGGTTAAAATCCGGACACACGCAGTGTGTCCCTACAAGCGAACAAAAAATAACTTTGCGCAACTGCTACATAATATTGAAAAAATCTGACGAAACTGACCGCTTGTTTTGATTACGTAAACTGTTCTAACTTTCTTTTTGTTTGTTTAATAAGAATAATAAATGAATATTCAAACTGTTATTTTATGGAGACGCTTCTTTTCCGGACTGGCTTACACGGCAATGCAGAGCGTCTTTTTTATTTATTTACAAACCAATAAAGGCTTTGAAACCGCTCAAATTGCGGCGGCCTTTTCGCTACTGGTGTTTGCCAGCCAAGCCTTTTCACTGTTTGCCGGATTGTGGGGCGATCGCTTCGGGCGTACGAAAATGATGTTACTCGGCTGCGCAATGGACGCCCTTGCCTATATTTTATTGGTAATGACCGATCACTACCCGTTATTACTGTTAGCGACCTTTTGCTTCGGGTTCGGCAGCACCCTGTTCGGTACAAATGCACGGGCGTTGTTACTTGCCACCGCAGCGGACAATTACCACGATAAAGCCAAAGCACAGGGGAAATTTTTGCGTATTCAAAGTTTGGCGTCAATGTTTGCCCCCTTATTTGCATTGCCGTTTTTGCATTGTCAAATGCCGGAAATGCTGATTTGGGCGAGCTGTGCGATTGAAGTGGCGATGCTGATATTTATGCTGTTTACGGTGAAAGCGACGCCTTGTAAGGTGCGTTCTAGCCCGTTTCAATTTCGCTACATTAAACAGGTATTGAGCAAGCGGTTTGTTTTTGCCCATTTATTGCTATTCATTCCTTTGGCGATGGGGACATCTTTCTATGTGATTTTCCCGTATATTTTCAGTAACTTACTCGATCACCCCGAATCAGTGCCGATCGCCTTTTTCATCAATAATCTCATTGCGGTGTTATTTCAAGGGCGATTTTCCCGCAAATTGGATTTTGGTGTGGTGAAATTAACCTATATCACGCCGTTATTGGTGATTGCGTTAATCGTACCGTGGTTTTATGTGATTGATTTTCTTTCATTTGCGACCGCTTATCTGTATTTGGGGATTTTTGCGTTTGTCAGCCTGTTTGCGAATACGGCAATGGCAAATATGTTGGTTAAATTGGATAAAGGCGTTAATCAAGGCTTACTGTTCGGCACATCAAAATTGGTGTTGGCAGGCACAACCGCTTTGGTGATGAATGTTATCCCTTTTGTCTTTTTGATTTGGTAACTCAATGAAATTACGTCATATTTTCTTTTCGTTGTTATTGTCTTTAACGGTGAGTGCGGTCGCCGTCTTTCCGGCATTGTACGATATGCGTAATCGGGAGGCGGAGCAGGCGGCACTGGCAACTCTTTACGCACAATTAGTCGCCGCCCTTGAGACGCAAGATCACCAAGCATTAGAAGGCCTGATCGCCGATGAATTTGTTTTGACTTTAATTCATAATCGAAAAAGGGAGCGGGTAACCAAACACGAGTGGTTGCATAATCTCAAAAACGGCAATGTGTATTACCAAATGCTGACGGCGGTCAAGGTGCTGCCCATCGGCAAGGATCGGCTGACCGCCACTTACCAACTTAGCGGTTCATTCTTTGGGGAAAATATTCAAGCTCTCAGGCTGAAAATGTATTTCCGCACCAAAATGGTGAACGGGCAACGCCAAATTACCCGAATGTGGATTAACCAAGACAAAGCGGCACGGCAAGAGTAACCCGAAATAGCATTTTGCAGATTGTGGTGGTGAAGTTACCGCTTGCAGCCGTTATGGTTATGCGTGAAACACTTTTCGCCATTGTTGCGGGGTGATTTGATGCTGAACTTTGAAATAGTGGCGGAAAGCGCTGGCTTGTAAGCCGATTTGAGCAGCGATCTGCTCAATGCTTAATGTTGTGCTTTCAAGGAGATCCCGCCCCCGTTGCATTCGAGTGTCGATCAGCCATTGATTGACCGATGTGCCTGTGGCTTTGCGAAAATGGCGGGTGAAAGTGCTGCGGCTCATTGACAAACGCTCGGCAAGGGCATCTATCGTATGGGCGGCGGCGAGGTTTTGGCGCAGGTAATCCAACAACTCGTTAATCGACTGATTAGCGGTTTTGCGGGGTAACGGCTGCTCGATAAACTGAGCTTGCCCGCCCGAACGGTGCGGCGCAACGACCAATAAACGTGCCAATTTATTGGCAATTTTGACCCCGTGAAATTGGCGTACAATCGCCAAGCAACAATCCAGCCCCGCCACCGTGCCGGCGGAAGTAATCAGCCGATCGTCTTCCACATACAACGCATTTTTGTCTAACTTAACACAGGGAAAGCGTTGGCAAAAATCCTGTTCGGCACTCCAATGGGTCGAGGCGGATTTAGCGTCCAACAGACCCGCATAGGCTAACGCATAAGCACCAAAGCAAAGCCCCACGAGAGTCGCCCCCCGCCGATATGCCGATTGCAAGGCGTTGATTAACACCGGCTCTGGCGGTTGGTTGATGTCGTGCCAGCCGGCAATCACGATAATATCCGCCGCCGCCAACAATGCCAAATCCCCATCGGGACGTACCGCAAAGCCTCCCTCTCCAAGTACCCAATCGGTTGATACCGCTGCTGTTTGCCATTCAAATAACGCTTTATCATCTACTTTGGTGGAGAATACCATTTGCGGCACGGTTAAATGAAAAGGGCTGAAATGGGGGTAAAGTACCATCACGACTTTCGCTAGCATTGATTTATCCGTTTATTCAGGGGACGTAAAATTGACCCAATTCTTGCGTTTTTTGATTAAAAAGTCAATTTTTCACGTTTTAGCGGCTCACTATAATAGCCATCAAATCTGACAAGCGGTCAGATGAAATCACATTTTTGTAAAATAAAATTTTGGAGAGCAACAAAATGAAGATGAAAACAACCGCCCTTTTGGCTTTAGGTTTAGCGATGAGTACGTTTGCTAATGCCGAAATCAACTATCAACACGTGCGTAACGCCACGGCAAAAATTCAGTACGGCGGCAGCACCTTTCTTGTTGATCCATATTTAGCGAAAAAAGGGGCGTACGCCGGTTTTGAAGGCACGTTCAACAGCGAAAAACGTAACCCGTTGATTGATATGGCAGAGCCAGCGGAGAACGTGATCAAAGGCGTTGATGCGGTAATTTTAACCCATACCCACGATGACCATTGGGATAAAGCCGCCCAAGAGATGCTACCGAAAGATCTGCCTATTTTCGTTCAAAATGCAGGCGATGCGGTGATTGTACGCAATCAAGGCTTCAAAAATGTGCAAGTGGTCGGTAAAAACACCCCGTTTGGCAAGGTGAAGCTGACGAAAACCGGCGGTCAGCACGGCACAGATGAAATGTATGCAACCAATCCGTTAGCGGAATTGGCAGGCGATGCAATGGGAGTAGTATTCCAAACTAACGGGGAGAAAACCCTGTATATTGTCGGCGATACCATTTGGACATACCACGTTGATCACGCATTGAAAACCTATCAGCCGGATGTTTTGGTGATGAACACCGGTTACGCGCGGGTTACCGGTTTTGACGGCAGTTTGATTATGGGCAAAGACGATGTGGTAAAAGCCTACCAAACCACACCGGCGAAGATCGTTGCCGTGCATATGGACGCGGTGAACCACGCAACCGTCAGCAGCGATGAAATTCGTGCTTTGGTGAAAGAAAAAGCAATGCAAGATCGTGTTACCGTGCCGAAAGAAGGCGAAGTCTTAACATTCTAATATTGACGACAAGCGGTCAAATTTAGGCGAGAATTTGCAAACATATCGCAAAATCCGACCGCTTGTGATGATTGTTTAATACCATAAGGAATAGTAATGAAACAAACTGCCCTGTTAATTGTTGATTTTCAAAATGATTATTTTAGTAGTTTTACCGGCGCAAAATGGGCGTTGTCCGGCACGGAACAGGCGGCGGAGAACGGTGTAAAATTGCTAACGAAATGCCGTTCGCAAGGCGTGCCGGTTTTCCATATTCGCCACGAGGCACAGACAATGGACGCACCGTTTTTCCAACCTAATTCGGTGGGGGCGAAGATCCACGCCTCAATGCAGCCGCTGGCGGACGAAGTGGTTATCACCAAACATCAGATTAACAGTTTTCGTGAAACGGATTTGCACGCCCGTTTACAGAAAAAGGGATTCGCCGCCTGATTGTGATTGGAGCAATGAGCCATATGTGCATTGACGCAGCAGTGCGGGCAGCGGTGGATCTCGGCTATCAATGCGATGTGGCTTTTGATGCTTGTGCAACGTTGGATTTAACCTTTAACGGTATTACCGTACCGGCTGAACAGGTGCAGGCTGCATTTATGGCAGCTCTCCAATTTGCCTATGCTAATGTGGTTTCGACCACTACGCTATTGGCTGAAATTACCGCTATTCAACCAGCCTGATAGGGATAGTGTGGTGAGATGTGAGGGCAAATTCCGCAAAGCGGTGCTGGTTAAGCGAGGCGTAGAATTGCTCAAGGGCTGCTTCCAACACGCCTTTTAGGCGGCACTGCGGACGTAATACACACGCAGGATTATCGCAGTTAATGATGTGAGGCGTATTTTGTAGGGTACGGACAATCTCGCCAAGTGGTAAATTGAGCGTCTCTAGGGCAAGGCGAATACCGCCGCCTTTGCCTCTAGTGGTAATCAGCCAGTGCTGCTTTGCCATAAAATGCACAATTTTAACTAAATGGTTTTGGGAAACGTGGAGATTGTCTGCCAGTTCAGCAATGGTGTACAGCTCATCTCGTTGGGGGGAGAGATATAATAAGATCCGCAAACCGTAGTCGGTAAATTTAGTCAGTTGCATACTTTTTTCCTATTGTCCTCACCGAATTATAATGTAAATTTTCGCCTTTTCCGAATGTTATTCCTTGCTTGTACGAGCTTAAAGATATATTCTAAATATACCTTAAATAAAGGAGATCCTAAAATGGCATTAACAGCACAACAGATCGAATTAGTGAAGGCGACCGTTCCGGTTCTGCGAGAAAGCGGGGTGGCACTCACTTCTCATTTTTATAAACGTATGTTGGGGAATACCCCTCATTTAAAAGAAGTTTTTAACCTTGGACACCAGCGCAGTGGGGCGCAGGCACGTTCGTTAGCCGGCGCAGTATTGGCTTATGCGGAAAATATTGAAAATCCAATGTTGCTGGCATCTGCGGTAGAACTGATGGCGCATAAGCACGTCAGCCTTGAAATTCAAGCACCGGATTATGCGATTGTGGGCGAAAATCTGTTGCATTCAATTAGTGAAGTATTAAATATTCCGATGGACGATCCGCTCATTGAGGCGTGGGCGGCAGCTTACGGGCAACTTGCCGATCTGCTTATTACTACGGAAAAGGCAATTTATGATGAACACGCCCAAACTCAAGGAAGCTGGCTAGGGTGGCGTAAATTTAAGATTGCGAAAAAAGTGAAAGAGAGCGCGGAGATTACCTCGTTTTACCTCACACCCAGCGATAATGGCGAATTGCCACAGTTCAAAGCAGGGCAGTATGTGTCCGTACGGGTATTTGTGGAGGAGCTTGGTTTAAAACAGCCACGCCAATATACGTTGTCGGACAGTCCGAAAGCCGATCATTTGCGGATTTCGGTGAAACGGGAAGATCCGAAAGGCGAGTTAGCAGGTGGTTGGGTATCGAATGTATTACACGGTTTAGAGAGCGGCGATGAAGTGGAAGTTACCGCCCCGACAGGCAATTTCTTCCTTGTCAATCCGGATAAGCAAAATGTGTTTATTAGTGGCGGTGTGGGGCTAACACCGATGATCGCAATGCTGAACCAAATTATTGATGCTGGTGTGCCGCAGTCGGTAAGCTTTATTCACGCTTGCCGAAATACGAACGTACACGCGATGAAGTCGCATTTGGACGAAGTAAAAGCGCAGTATCCAAACGTGAATACTTTTGTGGCTTATGAAACGGCAGACGCCGGTGAAGCTGATTTGATCGGGCGCTTGGATCTGCACGCTGTACCGCCGGAAATGTTGCCGAAAACAGCGGATTATTACCTATGCGGCCCAATGGCGTTTATGCAGCTTCAGCATCAGGCATTGCTGGATTTAGGCATTGCCTCCGAGCAAATCCACCTTGAAGCCTTTAATACCGGCGGGGTAAAGATAAAATAGCCAGCGATAGAGTAAAAGCGGAGTGCACTTTGCTTTTTTATTGGCGGTATCTCCCACTACGGCAAGACATACGAAAATGGGCGTATATATGTGCCCATTAATACGGGCCGATGCGCTATCTGAAATCGCCTTGGCCTTTAGTCCAGGTTCTGTATCTAAAAAATTGTTTCGTAAATGGCGAGAAAAAGTTCAATTGTAATCATTTATAGGCTAATGATTTAGTTTCTTTATTGTGTGTTTTAATAATTTTCTGCCGCAGAAAGTGCTACGCGTTTTCCTGCTTCACCTTTGAGTTCCATTTTTATGGGCTTTGTGTTTTCTACCATTATTTTCTCCTATAAAAAACCGTATAAAACGGCTTGCCTGGGAGGTGTGTCAATATTATTTCCATAATGAGATCATCTCTGCTTGGTGGTAAGATTATTAGCGACCAAATTTTTTAATTTATCACTTCAACAAAGAGGATTTTATTATGGGTGATCCAGTATCGACAGCAGCCACAGGTGTAGCAGTAGCCATAGGTAAAGAAATTACAACAACCGCATCTAAAGGTATTGGGCAAACTGTAAATGATATGTGGTATGTTGTTTTTGGTTCTAAGTGGGATGAAAAGCGCCAGAAAAAAGAATTAGAAGTCGCAAATAATGTTGAAAAATTTAAAGAGGAAATTGCAAATAAATCAAATCAAATTCCAGATGAAAATCGTATAGAACCTGATATTGATATAATTGGTTCAACATTAGATGCAGCAAGATTTCGCATTAATAAAGATGAAATTAGGGATATGTTTTCAAATTTAATTGCTTCTGCTATGGACAGCTCCAAAGCTGATGATATTCACCCCTCATTTTCTGAAATGATAAAAATGCTTAGCCCGTTAGATGCACAGAATTTGTATTATCTTTATCAAATAGGGGCTAATGGCACAATTTCAACAGTTCGCTTACATTATCCTAATGGTTCTTACACTGAACAATATTCTAATGTTTTCCTAGACAATCCAGAGGTACAGGATGTTTCAATTATTTCACCATCTATTGATAACCTTATCAGGTTAAAACTAGTTAATGTTTTCTATGATCGACAAAGAAGCAAGGATGAATTATATGATAAACACCAAAACCACGTGTAGAAGATCAGATTAAATCTGACAAATCACAATAAAAAGTGAGCGTTTCCCGTTTAGAATATGAGTGTCAAATTCAATCTAAACAAAAAAGGAAACGCTCATGTTTTATTCTAACAACCCTCTCA
>NZ_SPPA01000028.1:0-27877 GCF_004569585.1 Muribacter muris
CCCACACAGATTGTCTGATACATTGTTAAAGAGCAAAAAAGAACGACGCACCGTAATTTTAACTTCTTCACAACAGTGCGTCGTTGTGTGGTGTGCATTATAGAGAAATCCAAAATCAATGCAAGCGCTTTTTGAGAAAAATTTCAAAAAAATACGCATTTGATGAAAATAAATGCACCAAGCTGAATTTTCCAACAAAAAACGTCATTTTCGTCATCAAATTAGGTGTTAATAACCCTGTGCCGCAAAATTTGGTAAAAATTTTACGCAATCTAACCGCTTGACAATCGTTTCAATCGAACCGTCCGGCATTAAATTCAGCTCCCGCCAGCCTTGTGGTACGGCATCTAAGGTAAATGTATCGCAATTCGGTTTGAACTGAATGCAAGTCGAAGGGGTCGCAAGCACACGGTAGCCGTGCCACTGTGCATCAACTTCTTGGTGAATATGCCCGTGTAAAATCGCTTTTACATTCTGAAAAGGCGCTAATACGGCAGCAAGTTCGTCCGCATTAGCAAGACTATGTTGATCCAGCCACGCTGATTGAGTCGGCAAAACATTATGGTGCAACACCACCAGACTATAACGGTTCGGGTAAGCGGTCAGTTTGGCGTTTAAAAATGCCAGTTGATCCTGTGCCAGTTCCCCTTTCGGTAGCCCGTGAATTTGGCTGTTCAACAAAATAATCTGCCACTTATCCCCCGCTAAGATATGCTTTGCCATTTGCATTTGGGCATACATTGCCAGTGCATTGCGCATTTGCGGTTGAATATCGTGATTACCCTCCACCCAAAAAATCGGTTTTTGTAGCGGTTTCACCATTTTGGCGAAGCGATGATATGCCTCTCGATTATGATCTTGCACCAAATCACCGGTCGCAAGGACAAAATCATAATCGAAAGCCGTTTGTTGAATGGCATCAAGCACGGCTTGAAAACTCTGTGAAGTATTAACACCAAGTAGCTGCCCATTGTCCAATGCAAATAGGTGGGGATCGGTAATTTGCAAAATGCGGACAACAGGCGTTGAATAGGGAAAGTGATAAACGCTGTCCATAGGTACTCTAAAACTAAAAATGAAACTGCCGACTAATTTACCGATTTCCTTTCGGTTGTCAGCAAGCAAAATGAAAAAATGCAGACTCTGCCACATTTTTAAGACAAATTTACGTTATTTTCATAACGCAAATTTAAAGATCGTTGAGATAGTGTGCAAAATCTATTGCAACCCGCGCGGCCGAAAGTGCCGCTTTGCTGTCGGCACACTGTTCTACCTCCGCCAATAACGCCACTGCCTCTGCTACACTGCAAGCGGTCGGATAATCGGCATTTTTTGCAAAAAAATCACTTAAATCGCCCGCTTGTTGTTCAAATAATCCCAGTAATAATTGCTGTAAATTTTGCTGGCGTAAACAAGTCGGCACTTGTGAAATAGTCAGCCGCGTTTGCCCTTGCCACTGTTTAGGTTGAATAATAAATCCCAACGCCTTTAGATCCGCTTCATACTGCTGCCATTGAGCCGTTTGTGCCTCATTTAAGCCGATCATCAACGGAATTAACAATCCCTGTGTGTCGCCTTTTTTAAGTTGGTAACGTAGCTTCAGTTGATACAATGTAGAAAGGGCGAGCAAATAAAATTGCTCATCTTCTTTCAGCAATAATGCCCGATTTTGCACCACTGCCAGCACCTGCGCATAGCCGGTTTGCGGTATTGTCGAAGAGACAAGCGGGGCGATCGGCGCAACTTTTTGCAAACTCGGCTTTCCGGCCGCTTCAACCGATTGTTGCACATTTTGAGGCGGATCGTACCGCTTGCTATCACTCTCCGTACGCAACAATTCACCATAATATTTCTGCACGGCTTGCAGGCTTTTCGCTGCCGGCGGTTGAGGACGTGCCGCCCAATGTTGAGAGGCAACGGGCGGTGAGACGAAAATATTCTGCCCCGATGCTGCACGGTTGGTATCTTTCTGGTAGGTCGGCAGCGGCTCGCCCACTTCCTGCGTGTGTAACGGGAGCGGCGTCTGCCCTTCCAACGCATTCAACACGCCTTGATAGATAAAATCGTGCACCAGCCGCCCTTGATGAAAACGCACTTCGTGTTTGGCCGGGTGAACATTGACATCGACGTGAGCCGGATCAATATCTAAAAACAGTACAAACGCCGGATAATGCTCTTTCGCCAGTTGTTCGCCGTAGGCTTGGCGGATAGCGTGGTTGATGGTTTTATCCCGCATCATCCGCCCGTTGACATAGCTATAATTCACCTCGTTTTGCGGTCGGGCAAGGCTCGGTGCACCAATCCAGCCGTATAAATGCAGGTCATCGTGTTGCCAGTCGATATGGGTGGAGTGTTGAATAAACGCCTCACCGCAAATGGCTGCCACCCGCTTTTGTTGCTGCTCGACACTTTGATTTGCCACGCCCTTGTAATGACGCACTTTTTTATCGTTATGGGTAAGCGTAAAGGTAATGCTCGGTTTGGCAAGAGCAATGCGGCGCACCACTTCGTCAATATGGGCAAATTCGGTTTTATCGGTACGCAAAAATTTCCGCCGTGCCGGTGTGTTGAAAAAGAGATTTGCCACTTCAATGGTTGTGCCGACAGGGTGAGAGGCAGGCTGAATATCCACTGCCATTTCACGCCCTTGTGCGTATGCCTGCCACGCTTCCGTTTGATACTCGGGGCGAGAGGTGAGGGTCAAGCGAGACACTGAGCTGATACTCGCCAAGGCTTCGCCCCGAAAGCCCAAACTTAAGATGGTTTCCAAATCCTCAAGGGTAGCGATTTTGCTGGTGGCGTGGCGGGCGAGGGCGAGTTCTAAATCTTGTTTGCCGATCCCACAGCCGTTGTCCCGAATCCGGATCAGTTGCGAACCGCCCTTTTCTATGTCGATCTGAATGTGTGTCGCACCGGCATCCAAACTGTTTTCCACCAACTCTTTCACCACGGAAGCGGGGCGTTCCACCACCTCACCGGCTGCAATTTGGTTAGCAAGTTGAGGGGGTAAAATTTGAATTAGGGGTTTAGGCTGGCTCATTACATTCTCTCGACAACATCAGGAAATGACGTACTTTACCATTTTATTCGCCAAGATGTGATAAACTCTTGTTTATTTTTTATTGAGAGATAAGCGATGAAGATGATCGACCTAGCCAAGCAGGCAAAACAAGCAGGCTTTGCGTTAGCACAGTATGGAAATGCCCACAAAAATCGGGCATTGTTAGCGATTGCCGACAGTTTGGCAGCACGCAGTGCAGACATTTTAGCGGCAAATCAGCAGGATATTGACTATGCGAAATCACAAAACATTTCTGCGGCGTTAATCGACCGCTTGTTACTGACCGAAGAACGCCTTCAAGGGATTGCCAACGATGTGCGGAATGTGGCGACATTAGCCGATCCTGTCGGACAAATTATAGACGGCGGTGTATTAGACAGCGGTTTGCGCATTTCCCGCCAACGTGTGCCGTTAGGGGTGATTTTAGCCATTTATGAGGCACGCCCGAATGTAACGATTGATGTCGCCTCCCTCTGCTTAAAAACCGGCAATGCGGTGATTTTGCGTGGCGGCAAGGAAACGAAATTCACTAATGCGATCTTGGTTGAGGTGATCCAAGATGCGTTGGTGAAAACCGGCTTACCACCGTTAGCGGTGCAAGCCGTAACCGATCCCGATCGTGCCTTATTGCTGGAATTACTTAAAATGGATCACTATATTGATATGGTTATTCCTCGTGGCGGGGCGGGCTTGCAGCAATTCTGCAAGGAAAATACCACCATTCCGGTGATTGTCGGCGGCATTGGCGTGTGTCATTTATATGTGGAAGCGAGCGCCGATCAAGCCAAAGCACTGTCGGTGATCGCTAATGCCAAAACCCAGCGCCCAAGCACTTGCAACACCCTTGAAACCTTGTTGGTCGATCGCCGGATTGCCGATCAGTTTTTACCGAAATTAGCCACCCATTTGGGGCATTTAAACGTTACCCTGCACAGCGATGATTTCCCATCTGATTTGCAAAAAACGATGTCGATTCAACCGCTTGTGAGCGGGCGTTTAAGCCAAGAATGGCTGTCGTTGGATCTCAACGTGGTGGTAGTGGACGGCATTGCGCAAGCCATTGAGCATATCCGCACCTATGGCAGCCATCATTCCGAAGGGATTTTAACCGCCGATCACGCCCTCGCTCGCCAATTTGTGCAACAAGTCGATGCCGCCGCCGTTTACATTAACGCCAGCACCCGCTTTACGGACGGCGCACAGTTCGGTTTAGGGGCGGAAGTGGCGGTCAGCACCCAAAAATTACACGCCCGCGGCCCAATGGGGCTGGAAGCACTCACCACTTACAAATGGGTGTGCGAAGGGGATTATTTAGCAAGGGGCTAGAATGGGAAATCCGATATTTTTTATCCGCCTGTTTATTTTTCGGTTTTTGGAAAATAAAATTCCGGTGTCAGCCGGCTACCTCACTTATAGCACCTTGCTTGCGGTTGTACCGCTGATTATGGTGATCTTTTCGGTGTTTACCTTTTTCCCGATATTTGAACAGGCGACCGAGCAGTTACAACACTTTGTGTACAGCAATTTTGCCCCCAGCGCAGGAGATGTTGTACAGGAATACCTGAATTTATTTGTGGAAAATTCCAAAAAAATGGGGTTCATCAGCATTATCGGCTTAGTTGTGGTTGCCGTATTACTGATTTCCAGCATTGACACTGCCCTCAACGAAATTTGGCACAATAGCCAAAAGCGATCGTTAGTGCTGTCCTTTGCAATTTATTTGGCGGTACTGATTTTCGGGCCAATCTTAGCCGGTGCAAGTCTGGCGGTCAGCTCCTATATTTTTTCCCTATCGCTGTTTAGCTCGGACGGGCTGTTTTCATTCAGCCAATCGCTATTAACCTTTGTTCCGTTTTTGCTGATTTGGCTACTGTTTAGTTTGGTTTATCTGATTGTGCCGAACACGAAAGTGAAGTTCAGCCACGCCGCCATCGGCGCACTCTTTGCTGCCACCTTTTTCACGCTGGGCAAACAGGGGTTTGTGTGGTATATCACCACGTTCCCGTCCTACCAAGCGATTTACGGGGCGTTGGCAACCATTCCGATTATGATCGTCTGGATTCATTTAAGCTGGCAGGTGGTGCTACTCGGCGGGCAACTCGCCTCGGTGTTGAAAGATCTGGAAATGATCCGCCTTGGCACCTTAGCTAACCCATTACCACAAAAGGAGACGGAATGATTGCCTTGATTCAACGTGTCAATTGGGCAAAAGTCGAGGTCGATCACCAAACGATCGGCGAAATCGGCAAAGGCTTGTTGATTTTATTGGGGGTAGAACAGGGGGACGATACCGTCAAAGCCGATCGCTTGCTTGAAAAAGTATTGCATTACCGCCTGTTCAGCGATGCACAGGGCAAAATGAATTTAAACGTGCAGCAAGCCGGGGGCAGTTTGTTGGTTGTGTCGCAATTCACCCTTGCCGCCGATACGCAAAAAGGCTTGCGTCCTAGCTTTTCCAAAGGGGCAAATCCGGCGGATGCCGAACGTTTATACGACTATTTCCACCGCCAAGCTGCCGAGCAGATTACCACCCAAACGGGGCAGTTTGCGGCGGATATGCAAGTCAGCCTGCAAAATGACGGGCCGGTTACCTTTTGGTTACAGGTTTAGCCTCAGGACGTTTGATGATACTCACGCTATTCCAACAGCAACTCGCCCGTTTCTTCCCGCAGCACACGGATTTTTTGATCGGCTTGAGCGGCGGCGTGGACTCCGTGACATTGTTGCATCTGTTTGTCCAAGCCCGCTCACAGCGAAACTTAACGCTGAGAGCGGTACATATTCATCACGGTTTAAGCCCGAATGCTGATGCTTGGGCGGCATTCTGCCGCCAACTTTGCACCCAATGGGACGTGCCGTGCGAGGTACGAAAAGTACAGGTTGGTGGCACGCAGGGGCTGGAAGGAAACGCCCGCCACGCCCGTTATCAAGCCGTTGCCGATTTCATCAGTGCAACAGAAATCTTTGCCACTGCCCATCATTTAGATGATCAGGCGGAAACCTTTTTCCTTGCCTTGAAAAGAGGGAGCGGAGTGAAAGGGTTAAGCGCAATGCAAGCGGTCAGTTATCGGCAAAATTTTACCCTTTTCCGACCGCTGCTTAACGCCTCAAAAGCCGATTTGCTCGCCTATGCCGTTCAACACAACTTAGATTGGGTGGACGATGAAAGCAACGCTGACACGGATTTTGACCGCAATTTCTTACGCCAAAATATGTTGCCACTGCTCAACGCCCGCTGGGCGCATTTTAATCAAATGGTCGCCCGCTCCAGCCAACATTGCCAAGAGCAGCAACAGTTACTGGAAGAATTGCTCCGCCCTGAATTTGAGCAATGTTTTGAGCAGGCAGACGGCTCGTTGGATATTCACCGCTTCCCCACGTTTTCAACGCTCAAGCAGCGGCAGTTGATCCGATTATGGCTGGCACGATGCGGCGAGCCGATGCCGACCCGTGAGCAGTTAAACGCTGTGCTTAGCCAAATGATTGCGGCACAGGCAGATAGACAACCGCAAGTGCAACTGAGCGAAAAACAGATCCGCCGTTACCAACAACGCCTTTATCTCGTCAAGCCTTTGCCGACCATTGCCCCGACAGCATATCCGCTTCCTCCGATGATTGAGGGGCTGCGATTAGCCGATCATTGCATTGACATTCGCCGTCAGGGGATTGAGTTGATTTGCCAAGTTTCGCACCAAACTCACCGCTTGTCATTGCCGCAGGCATTGGGTAATGAAACGCTCACCCTTTGCTTTGGTGCAACCGGTAAAGTCGCGGTGTACGGCAAAACCCAACGTGAACAGATGAAGAAAATTTATCAACAATATCATATTCCACCGTGGCAACGCCCTCATACGCCGGTGATATGTTGGCAGGGGCAATTTGTCGGGCTAATCACAATTTCTCACCGAAACTAACGCGTTTGGCTAAAGAAAATTGTCAATACTGACAAAAAGAGAGGGTTTATTTCAAAAATATCTTTATAATACGCCCGTCCAACAAGATTAATGCTTATGGAACGGTATGAAGTTATTAAAAGGAGACAACAGTATGTCAAATTGGTCTGAAGGTTATACGAGTGATATTAACTACACTTTTGGTTATTACTCCGAATTAAACCCCAACAATATGATTATTCCACTTTTAATGGCGGGATTTAAGGCACCGGAAATGTTAAATGCCTGCGAACTCGGGTTCGGGCAAGGCATTTCACTCAATATTCACGCCACCGGCGGGCAAGCCAAATGGTACGCAACGGATTTCAATCCTTCACACGCCAATTTTGCGCAACAGCTTTCTCAAATCGCCAATAACGGAGCATTAATTGCCGATCAAGGCTTTAAGGAATTTTGCCAACGTGATGATCTGCCGGAATTTGATTTTATCGGGCTGCACGGTATTTGGTCGTGGATTTCCGATGAAAACCGTCAAATTATTGTCGATTTCCTGCAACGAAAACTCAAAGTGGGTGGTGTGTTATATATCAGCTATAACACCTTACCGGGTTGGTCTGCGCCTTCGCCGTTACGCCATTTATTATCGCAATATCACAGTACAATGACCTCGGCATCAAGTGATTACCGACAAAATATTCAACAAAGTATCGATTTTGTCGAGAAAATCTTCCAACAAAGCCCACAACTCATCGAAAGCTCTCCCCATTTACTCCCACGTCTTCAAGGCTTGAAAGAGAAAGAACCGAATTATATTGTCCACGAATATCTCAATCAGCACTGGCAACCGATGTATTTCTCGGATATGCAAAAATGGTTGGAGCAAGCCAAACTGTCCTTTGCCTGCTCATCCAATTATTTGGATGACTTTGATATGTGCCTCTACTCTAAAGAGCAGCAGCAATTAATGGGCTGCTTTAACCATACCAATTTTGCCCAAACGGTCAAAGATTTCATTGTGAATAAACAGTTTAGACGGGACTTTTGGATAAAAGGCGGTGTGCAGCTCAACGGGTATCAAAAACGTCAAGCGTGGCGTAAGTTAGATGTTATCTTGCACACATCTCGTGATAATATTGAAATGAAAGCCTCCGCTCATCTTACTATCGACTTAAATGCCGATCTATTCAATCCGATACTGGACAAACTGCAAGATCATAAAGTGCATAATGTCGGCAAATTAGCCGATAGCCTCAAAAAACGGCTCAGCGAATACGATGTTTTCACTGCCCTTGCCGTATTAAGTGGTAAAGGACATTTATCCGCAGTGCAATCTAACGCACAAATTAAAGCCGCTCGCCCTCGTTGCGATGCCTTTAACCGTTACATTTTAGAGCAATCCCGCTCACCGGAATTTACCGTAGATTACTTGGTTAGCCCGGTTATCGGCGCCGCATACCGAATTAAGCTGCTCGATCGCTGGTTCTTACTCGCCTATATTGAGCAAGTGCCGCAAGAAAATTGGGTTACATTTGTGTTTAATTTGCTAAAAGAAAGTAACGCGACCTTAAATAAAAATGATCAGCCACTACACAATGATGAAGATATCACCACCTATTTAACCGAGATCTACGATAACTTCTGCCAAAATCATCTGCCGATGCTTAAACACCTCGGCATCATCTAGTTAAAGTAGCGTTACCTATCCATTCAACACAAAAGGGCATTTTAAAATGCCTTTTTGATGAAACAAGCGGTCGGTTTCCTTAGATAATTTGCAACACTACGCTAACGCCATTGCCAACAAGGTGATCGGGTGTAAACAGGTGAGATCGGTGGACATATCAATCTGCCATTTACAGGTTTCGCACTCGGAAATGACATAATCAAAGCCGCCATTGTTGATCTGTTGGAATAACGGGTTACCAATCGCTTGCGAAGTGGCGTAATTCTCCGCTTTAAAACCGTAAGTACCGGCAATGCCACAGCATTGAGACGGTAGCATCACAATCTCTAATTCGGGAATCTGTCTTAGCACCTCAAGGGTATAAGGTGCCCAGCCGGCTTTTTCAACGTGGCAAGCGGTATGGTATGCTACCTTCAACGGCAACGGTTTTGCCGGCAAAGTTCTGCCCTCTCGCAACAGTTGATATAAATAACGGGTTACAATATGAATATGCGGACGGACTTTGGCGTTGTCCATACCGAGAACGTGATGATATTCGTCCCGCAAATTCATTGTACAACTGGACGACGTGCCAACGACCTCTAATTCGCGCACACCGACTATTTTCTCCAGCTCGGCAAGGTTAAATGTCGCCTGTTTCTTCGCTTTTTCGGGAAAACCATTCACGGATAACGGCAAACCGCAACATTTCTCTTTCTCTAGCAGTACCACGCCAATATCCAGTGCATTAAACACATCAATCAGCTCTTTGCCCAACTGCGGATTATTGTAATTAACATAACAGCCGTGATAATAGGCGACTTTTTCACGATACAAAGCTTGGCGCGCCGCCGCTTTTTTCAGATACCACTGGCGGAATGAACCAAACGCATATTTCGGTAAAGTACGCTGACGGCTGACATTCAACGTCTTCTCCAACAAAAAACGGGTCGCTTTTAAACCGGTGATCCGATTGACGATCGGAGCAAGAGGCGTATTCATTTTTCCCATCAAATCCGTATTGCTCAAAATCGCATCACGCAGCTTGTGGGCAAGCGGTTTATTTTGCCGATCTAAATGCGAATTTCTGGCTCGCACAATAATATCGCCGATTTTGACATCGGACGGGCAGGCAATCTCACAACGTTTACAGTTAGTACAATATTTTAACGCTTCGTCATAAAGCTCCGCACTTTTCAGGCGTAGACGCTCACCGTCCGGCCCCGCTTGCTTCGGCCCCGGATACATCGGATTTTGCCGAGACACCGGACAAACAGCAGTACAAGCCGTACATTTAATGCAACTCTCAAAACTGCTATCAATGCCCTGATGCACTACACTCGGCAGGCTGCTTTGCTTGGCACTTTCAATTAACGCAGCAATATTCATCTCTTTTTCCCACAAATATGTTAAATGTTAATTTTCGTCTTCCAATAGGCTTGCGTTTTCATCGCCTTTCTTACAATAAAAGATTATCCTTTACGAGCTTTCAACCGACCACTACTCGCAAACCTCTCCCCTCTTTTTCAAAGAGGGGCAGGGGGAGATTAGCAAAAATCCGCCCTACCGCCACCAACCGCATTACCCATAAAACGTAACCTCTGCGAACTTTCAACCGATCACTCCACGCAAACTACTCCCCTCTTTTGTAAAGAGAAACTGGGGGAGATTAGCAAAAATCCGCCCTACCGCCACCAACCGCATTACCTATAAAACGTAACCTCTGCGAGCTTTCAACCGACCACTACTCGCAAACTACTCTCCTCTTTCTCAAAGAGGGACTGGGGAGATTAGCCCGCCAAAATCTGCTCTACCACCGTTAATGCAGTAACCACTGCCACGCCCGATCCGGAGCCGAGTTCAATGCCGTGATAGCCGCCAATGACGTTACCCGCCGCATAAAGATTAGCCATAAATTGACCGTCTTTGCGGACTTGACATTGTGCATTGATTGCCACGCCTGCGGCTTGGTAAGGTTGGGCGGCGGCAAATCGGTTTGCCGTCCACGACAAGCGGTCAGTTGGCACAAAATTTTCACAACCGATAATATCGGCACGGAAAAGCGGCTCGACAATTTGCTCAAATTCAGCGATCAAGCCGTTACTGAAAAAACTGCCCGTTGCCAACACAAAATGACGGGCGGAAATCGCATTTTCTTGATGTAACTGCGTGTGAATTTTCGCCACTTTTTGCTGTTCAAACACCGCCCGTAATGCGCGGTCGCCATTTATTGATAGCCCGCCCAACTGTTCAAATCGTTGGCGAAGCTGATGATGTTGGCGGATACCAAGCAGCGAAGGCGGCAAGGTCGGCAGTTCAAATATTGCCAGCCCAACCGCCGCTTTTAGCTGATCGAAAAAGCGTTGATCATCTAGCCCAAAACACGCCGGCAGGAAAATCGCTTCGGCATTTTTCGCCGCGCTTTTAATCTCCGCTACCAAATCGTCAAACGCCAATTTATGCGCAAGCAGTTGAGCGATATTCACGCTGCGAAATTCCCGCGCGTTATCCCGCAGATGATCCAGCTCCGGAATATTCAGAAAACCGGTGGTCAGCTCGCAATGCTTAAACGCCACATTTTTCACTAAATTTGCCGCCAATAATTGTGGCTGAAAATCGTGATACCCCTCAATCCCCAGTACGGCAATCCGTTGAAACGGAAACGGCTCGCTTAATGCCAATGTCGGCACACTGTTTGGTGATAACCAGCTTGCCCGCAGTGAGCCGAGCGGCGTTACCCTAAAATGATTTTGTGTGTGCGAGCCGACTAAATCGAGTTTAATCTCGGCGGCTAATTGCTCAAATTGTTGCGCTTTTGCCATCACCTGCTGTTTGCCGAGAATGCAGTAGGGGTGTTCGGGTTGCTCGGTGGCAAGTGCCTCATAACTTTTGCAAAAATCTTCGACTAACCGACCGCTTGGTAAACGGCTAAGCAGATCCAGTGAGCCGGAGGAAAAATCAATCGCCGCCTGTCCATTGTTGATAATGGCGCAACGTTTGCCCGCTTGTTGTAGCACGATGCCGCAAGTCAATCCAGCTAAGCCGCCGCCGATAATCACTACATCAAAATTCATTGTCGTCCGTCCCCTTCTGTGCTGTCGGCACACCTTGCTCCACATCATTTAAGCCGAGTAAACTGTAATAGATCCAGCGGGTGAAATCCGCTTCCCGTAACGCATCGCCCCACGCAATCGGTTCGATCCCCCGCCAACGCTCTTCCATAAAGGCGGCAAGTTGGGTGGTCGATTGCTGCGGGCTAGCAACGTCAAAACGGGTCATCAAACCGGCGGCACGGCAGGCACACAATTCCGCTTGGCACGTTCCCATTCCGACACGGGTACGGCGGCGTAAATCGACCAGATTATTCACGCTCAATTCTTCCACCGCATAACGCACCTCACCGGCGGTAACTGCCTCACATTCACACACAAGCGAACGGTCGAGCCGTGCGGTGTCGAGCAGCCTTGCCGCCCGTGAACCGTGCCGATACACCGCTGAATAACGAATAGGACTTGGCAGGGAAATCACTTTACGGTTGGTCTCTTCCCGACTTTCGTTCGAGCCCGGTAGTGCCTTTTCAGCCGTGGTACAGCGGTCGGTTCGGTGCAATTTTTTGCAAACCAGATCCGTTGCCCACTCCGCCATTAAACGATAGGTCATCAATTTACCACCGGTAATGGTGATAAAACCGTCTAAGCCGTCCCGCTCGGCGTGGTCGAGGAGTACAATGCCTCGGCTGACATTTCGCCCTGACGGGTCGTTATCTGCCGCCACCAACGGTCGAACCCCTGCGTACGCCCGCAGTACACGGGTATGACGCAAGCTCGGTGCTAATTTTTCGCCCTCACGGAACAGAATATCTACTTCTTCGGCGGTAATATGCATATTGTCGATCTGATCGTACGGAATACGGCTGGAGGTTGTGCCGATCACCGAAATGGTATCCCCCGGCACTAAAATATCGGCATCGGCAGGCTTGCGGCAGCGGTTGATCACCAGATTGTTGATCCTATGCCCCATAATCAGCAATGCCCCCTTCGCCGGAAACATTTTGATGCTTAAATCCGCATACTCGGCAATGCCCTGACCCCAAATTCCGCCGGCATTCACCACCACAGGCGCAAAAAATTGGCGTTGGCATTGGTTTTTATGATCGAAAACCTGCGTGCCGATCACCCGCCCACCTTCACGGATTAAGCCTTTGACCTCGCAATAGGTGAACACTTTCGCACCGTGCTCGGTGGCATCTAACATATTCGCGGCGGTAAGGCGAAATGGGTCAATCGAGCCGTCCGGCACAACAACCGCCCCCACTAACGACGGATTGACCGACGGTTCAAGCCGCCGTGCTAAATCCGGCTCAATCGCTACCGCCTCAATGCCAGATTGCTCGCAGGCGTGCAGAAAAGTTTTCTGAAAAGCCAAATCGTCTTCGGGAAGTGTGATAAACAGCCCTTTAGTGTCTTCAATGCAATGGCGGGCAATGCGTTTGAGGATCAAGTTTTCTTCAATACATTCACGGGCGGATTCTTGATCGTTCACCGCATAACGTGCACCACTGTGCAACAAGCCGTGGTTACGCCCTGTTGCACCTGTGGCAATATCCCGCCGCTCCAGTAATACACAGGATAGCCCCCGCAATGCACAATCTCGGGCAATACCTGCGCCCGTTGCACCGCCGCCAATGATAATCACATCGCTGGTAATCGGCGAGAAATCCGCCGCATTTTGATACAGTTGAGCTGCGATCCGCATTGATGCCTCTCCCACAATAAAAAATAACCGTTCAAACAAAATCGGCTGATATTCTAGTCAAATGAGCGAATATAAACAACAAAATGCGTCAAAATAACCAAATTTTGTGAAGTTGATCACAAATTATTTTCGATTTCACTCATCAAACCCTTACTTTTTTGTGAGTTCTCTCACAAAATCAAACAAATCCGCTTTCTAATTTTTATGGTTCTTTTATGATATGCACCCTTATCGGACAGGCATTGTTGTGGGTATGCGGATTTGCAAAAAAGCGGGCAAAACCGACCGCTTGCTGATGATGTTCGATCGATTTCAACCATATTTAAGGAGAAGCTATGTTTGGCCCATTTAAACCGGCACCGCACATTGCGGCATTGCCGGCGGATAAAATTGATTCCACCTACAAACGCTTGCGTTGGCAGGTGTTTGCAGGCATTTTCTTTGGCTACGCCGCCTACTATTTTGTGCGTGCCAATTTTGACTTAGCCCAAAAAGGCTTAATTGAGGCGGGGCTTTATAACAAAGCGGAACTTGGCATTATCGGCACGGGTGCCGGTTTAGCTTACGGTTTATCAAAATTCGTGATGGCGGGCATTTCCGATCGCTCCAATCCGAAAGTCTTTTTACCTTTCGGGCTGTTACTCTCTGGTTTATGTATGACGTTAATGGGCTTGATGCCGTGGGCAACCTCAGGCATTGCCGTGATGTTTGTGATGATTTTCTTGAATAACTGGTTTCAAGGAATGGGCTGGCCGCCGTGCGGACGCACAATGGTGCATTGGTGGTCAAAATCGGAACGGGGGACGATCGTCTCTATTTGGAATACAGCGCATAATCTCGGCGGAATGGTGCCGGGTGCAATGGTGCTACTCGCCAGCGCCGTTTATTTCAGCAATCACGGGGTTGAAGCCACCGCTAAAGATATCTGGCAACAGGCTCTCTACTATCCGGGCATTGCCGCAATGGTCGCCGCCGTGCCGATCTATTTGATAATGAAAGATACACCGCAATCTTGCGGCTTACCGGCAATCGAAAAATGGCGTAATGATTATCCGGAAGATTACAACGAAAAGACCTATGAGCATTCGCTTAGCACCAAAGACATTTTCATTACTTATGTGTTGAAAAACAAATTGTTATGGTACATCGCTATTGCCAATGTGTTTGTCTATTTAATTCGCTATGGTGTCTTAAAATGGTCGCCGGTTTATTTGGGCGAAGTGAAACACTTCAACATCAAAGGGACGGCGTGGGCATATACCATTTATGAACTGGCGGCAATTCCTGGCACGTTACTGTGCGGCTGGGTATCCGATAAATTATTCAAAGGTAAACGGGGTTTAACCGGCTTTATTTTTATGATTTTAACCACAGCAGCCGTAGTGGCATTATGGTTAAATCCGGCAACACCGGAGGCAGAGCTGGCGCAGTATGCCGGACACGCTTGGTATGAAAACCCGTATCAGCTGACGGACTTTATTTTAATGACGACCATCGGCTTCTTAATTTACGGGCCGGTAATGTTAATCGGCTTGCACGCCCTTGAGCTTGCCCCGAAAAAAGCGGCGGGTACATCAGCAGGTTTCACCGGCTTATTCGGCTACCTCGGCGGCACGGTATCCGCATCACTGGTAGTCGGCTGGGCAGCGGAATACTACGGCTGGGACGGCGGTTTTTATGTGATGATCACCGGCGGTATCCTTGCAGTCTTGCTAATGTTGATCGTGATGTTGGAAGAAGGCAAGCACAAAGCCAAACTCGGTGAGCATTATGGCAAATAATCTCTTATAAACAGGAAGAACGGAGGTTCTTCCTTTTTTATGCAATATTATGTAGCAGTTGCACAAAGTTGTTTTTTATTCACTTGTAGGGACACACGCAGTGTGTCCCTACATTCTGTTAAAATGTCTATTTTTGTGCATTTGCTACATAATACCGTTTTTATGTCATCAAACCGTCATACAAATCAATCAAAATAACCATTATTTATTGATCAAAAAGGAGCTACTATGAAATTCAACACCTTACTCGCCGCACTCGTTGCCGCAACCGCATTCAGCCATACCACAGCCTTTGCCACAGATCTCAATAACAAACTGATCATCGCCCACCGTGGTGCAAGCGGTTATTTGCCGGAGCATACATTGGAGGCAAAAGCCCTTGCCGTTGGGCAGCAAGCGGACTATTTAGAGCAAGATCTTGCAATGACTAAAGACGATAAGTTGATTGTTATTCACGACCATTTTTTAGACGGCTTAACCGATGTCGCCAAAAAATTCCCTCACCGAGCTAGAGCGGACGGGCGTTACTATGTGATTGATTTTACCCTTGATGAAATCCGCACCCTTGAGATGACCGAAAATTTCAAATTGGAAAACGGCAAACAGGTACAGATCTATCCGAACCGCTTCCCGATGTGGCAATCCAAATTCAACATTCACACCTTTGAAGAAGAGATTGAATTTATTCAAGGATTAGAAAAATCAACAGGGCGGAAAATCGGTATTTATCCGGAAATCAAAGCACCGTGGCTACATCATAAAGAGGGCAAAGATATTGCGCTTGCGACGTTAAAGGTGCTGAAAAAATACGGTTACACGCAAAAAGCCGATCGGGTCTATCTCCAAACCTTTGATTTTAATGAATTAAAACGGATCAAAACCGAATTACTGCCACAGTTGGCTATGGATATTAAATTAGTCCAACTGATTGCCTACACCGATTGGCACGAAACGGAAGAAAAAGATCAGGCAGGCAATTGGGTCAATTATAGCTACGATTGGATGTTTAAACCGAATGCAATGCAAGAAGTGGCGAAATACGCAGACGGTGTCGGGCCGGGCTGGTATATGTTGATTGATAAAGAAAAATCAACCGCCGACAATGTTCAATACACCCCGTTAGTACAAGAGCTGGCAAAACTAAAACTGGAACTTCACCCTTACACCGTTCGCCAAGATGCATTACCGCCGTTTTTTAGCAACGTCAATCAAATGTATGACGCGCTCCTCAATAAAGCGGGCGCGACGGGCGTGTTTACCGATTTTCCCGATACGGGCGTGGCGTTTATTCGAGCAGCTAAATAAGCGGCTTAACGCTATGCACATTCAAAATTGAAAACACTGCAACATTGATACACTAAATGTCGGAGTTATATGCAAATGCGAAAAAACTTCATCACAGCAGCACTGCTTTTGCTCTTTTCATCCATCACTTTTGCGAATACGGTAACACAAAAAATTTGGGCAAATTTTGAAAGCTATCCTTTTGCTCAAATGACCGTTGCTCATCGGGCGCAAGCGGGGATTGAAAGCCGGATTTTTCCTGAAAACTCCCTTGCCGCAATCCATTTAGCGATTAACCGTGGTGTCAGCATCATTGAGGTTGACCCCCGTTTAACTGCCGATGGACACTATGTGTTGGTACACGATGAAACCTTAGATCGCACCACTAACGTTCAATCCGTGTTTCCCGAACTCAGTGAAAAAGACGGAAAATTTAAAGGCAAAGTGCCGGTCTCTAAACTGACCTTAGACCAAATCAAGCAACTGACTCTCACAGACGGTTTTGACGGGCAAACCCACCGTGTCGCCACATTAAGAGAAGCCCTTGAAATCGCCAAAGATCGGGTTTTCTTAGATTTGGATTTGAAAGAAATCTATGTTGATAAACTGACCGCATTAATCAAAGAGTTTGGTAAGGATAATTTGATGGCATATAACAGCAATGCCAAAAAATTGAAAGAGGTAACGGATAAAACAGGCATTATGCCGTTGCCGATTAACCTTGCGATGGCAAAAGGCGGCAATCCGATTGAGGATTTTCATAAATTCCAAAAAATGTGGGGGCATAATTTTAAAATTATGCATACCTATATGTCGGATATTACCCCCGAATTAGTCGCTTTGGCGGATAAACATAAAGTCCGCCTTTGGATTAACACCCTCAATGATGCATTACAGCCTGTGGAAAAGTTATTTAGCGTCCGGTGCTAATGTTTTCCAATCGGATATGGCTATTGAATTAACCCGTTTTATTTCCCTACGCAACGCGTGCCTCACCCTAAAGAATGTGCCAAGTTGCGATGTGTTCATCACACACAAACCGTAAGGGATTCTAAGCGGTTTTTATATTCGCTAATCATAACAAGCGATCGGTTGGGTCAGGACTTTTGCAAAATATCCCTCTCAACCGACCGCTTGCCTCTTCCCTGCGATTACTCAGCGTCTTCTTTCGCCCATTCTAACGCCCGTTTCACCGCTTTTTTCCAGCCTTTATAACGGCGGGTGCGTTTCGCTTCGTCATTATCCGGTGTGAAGACTGTGTCAATCGCTGCTTTATTGCGCAACTCGTCTAAGCTTCCCCAGAAGCCTGTCGCCAAGCCCGCAAGGTAAGCCGCACCCAGTGCCGTAACTTCCCGCACCACCGGACGCTCAACATTGGCATTGAGAATATCCGCTTGGAACTGCATTAAGAAATTGTTAGCAACTGCACCACCGTCCACACGCAAGGTTTCAAGGGTCGCACCACTATCCGCTTGCATTGCGTCTAACACTTCTCTAGTTTGATAAGCGATCGACTCAAGAGTAGCTCTCACGATATGATTGCGGTTCGAGCCACGGGAAAGCCCGACAATAGCCCCTCGTGCGTACGGATCCCAATAAGGCGCGCCCAAGCCGGTAAATGCCGGCACAACATATACGCCATTGGTCGTTTCGACTTTAGTGGCAAAATATTCGGAATCACGGGCATCGTGAATAATTTTCAGTTCATCACGCAGCCACTGGATAGAAGCGCCCCCCATAAAAATCGAGCCTTCCAACGCATAGCACGGTTCGCCTTTGGCATTACAAGCAATGGTTGTCAGCAAGCCGTTTTGTGATTGTACCGCTTTGTCGCCGGTATTCATCAACATAAAGCAGCCCGTGCCGTAGGTATTTTTCGCCTGCCCCTGTTCCACGCATAAATGCCCGTAGAGTGCGGCTTGTTGGTCGCCGGCAATCCCTGCAACCGGAATACGCACGCCACCCATACCGCCGATATTGGTTTGTCCGTAGATTTCGGAAGAATTACGCACTTCCGGCAACATCTCTCTCGGCACGTCCAATAATTCGAGCATTTTGTCGTCCCACTGTTTCGTGTGGATATTGAACAGCATTGTGCGGGACGCATTGGTGTAATCGGTAACGTGCGAACGCCCTTGCGTGAGCTTCCATACCAACCAAGTATCAACCGTGCCGAACAGCAATTCGCCTCTTTTCGCCCGTTCTCTTGCCCCTTCGACATTATCCAAAATCCACTTCACTTTCGTGCCGGAAAAGTAAGGATCGACCACCAGCCCTGTGGTTTGGCGGATATAGGCTTCGTGCCCGTTCGCTTTAAGGGTTTCACAGAAATCGGCAGTACGGCGGCATTGCCACACAATCGCATTGTAGATCGGCTTACCGGTCTCTTTTTCCCACACAATCGTGGTTTCACGTTGGTTGGTGATCCCAATTGCCGCAATTTTATCTGCGCTAATCCCTGCTTTTGCCACCACTTCATTTAGGGTTGAGCTTTGGCTCGACCAAATCTCCATCGGATTATGTTCGACCCATCCGGCTTGCGGATAAATTTGGGTAAATTCACGTTGTGCGACTTCGACAATATTCGCATTTTTATCCAATAACACTGCACGGGAGCTGGTTGTGCCTTGGTCAAGAGCGATAATGTATTCTTTTTCCATAATATTCACCTTTAAAATCAATCAGTTATTTCTGTAATTTGCACGGCAGATTTTTGCCGATAAAACGGTTGTAGAAGAAGCCGCCTAATAGTGCGCCCACAATCGGCCCGAAAATCGGCACGAGGAAGTAAGGAATATCACGCCCGCCGGTGAAAGCCACTTCTCCCCAGCCGGCAAGGAACGCAAAAACTTTCGGCGCAAAATCACGGGCAGGGTTCATTGCAAAGCCGGTTAGTGGCCCGAACGATCCACCGATTACCGCAATCAATAAGCCGATTAACAACGGCGCCATCGCCCCTCTCGGCACACCGTTACCGTCATCGGTCAGCGCAAGAATTAACGCCATCAGCACCCCAGTGATAACCACTTCGACAAAAAAGGCTTGCAGCACGCTGATATGCGGGTTCGGGTAGGTGGAGAACACGCCGGCAAAGCCGATGTCTTCGCCCCGCACAATATTCTGTGCCGCTTCGCTCGCAATAAAGAGATCCCGATAGAGAAAATAGACCACAGCTGCTGCCGTAAACGCCCCAAGCATTTGTGCGATGATGTAAGGCACGACCTTTTTGCCGTCAAAACAGGCAAAGCGCCACAGGGCAATCGTTACGGCAGGGTTAAGGTGCGCACCGGATAAGCCGGCAGACGCATACACCGCCATTGCCACCGCTAACCCCCATACGATCGAAATTTCCCACAAGCCGAAGGTTGCACCGGCAACCTGTGCCGCTGCCACGCAGCCCGCACCAAATAAAATAATCAATCCCGTGCCGATAAATTCACCGATACACGCTGTTTTTAATGATCTTTCCATATAGCCTCCACGGAAATGGAATATGTTCAAAATGTTTGAAAACGAAAATTTTTCGGTGTTAATATAGAGAAACGGACATTTTTCGCAAACACTAATGTATAAAAATGTGAAGTACCGCACAAAAATTTGTTATTCAAATGTAAAAATTTGATCTACATCAGTTTACTTATGTTCAAACGCTATAACACGCGGTCTGTTCGGCGCATTTTTCTGCAATATGATATGCAGCAATTATATATCGTTAAATTTTTTGAGAATGCAGCACCAAGTCCGTTAATCACTTCCTAAAATCACTTGTTTGTCTGTTACATTTTTGCAAAATATCGCCGACAACCGACCGCCTGTTGTGCGATGAATTTTCCCGCCAAATAGCGTATAATCCGCTCACTTTGAATTGTAAAAGAGAGTAACGATGAAAAATATTCCGATTAGAACCGCAGACGAAATTGAAAAACTTCGCCTTGCCTGCCGCCTCGCCAGCGATGTGTTGGTGATGATTGAACCCTATGTGAAAGAGGGGATCACCACCGGTGAACTCGATCGCATTATGCACGACTACATTGAAAATGTTCAGCAGGGCATTCCCGCCTGTTTGGGCTATCACGGCTTTCCAAAGGCGACCTGTATTTCCTTAAACGAAGTGGTGTGCCACGGTATCCCGAGCGAAGATAAAAAGCTGAAAAAAGGCGACATTCTCAATATTGATGTAACCGTGATCAAAGACGGCTACTACGGCGATAACTCCAAAATGTATGTGGTCGGCGAAGCGAGCGTAAAAGATAAACGCTTAATCGAAGTTACCCAAGAAGCGTTATATATCGGGCTACGCACCGTCAAACCGGGCATTCGCTTACAAGAAATCGGACGTGCCATTCAGCAATATGCCGAAAAAGCAGGATTTTCTGTTGTGCGTGAGTACTGCGGGCACGGCATCGGCGACCAGTTCCACTGTGATCCGCAAGTGCTGCATTATTTCAGCGATGACAGCGGTGTTGTGCTACAAGAGGGAATGGTGTTCACCATTGAGCCGATGATCAACGCCGGCAAGAAAGAAATTCGGCTGATGGGGGACGGCTGGACAGTCAAAACCAAAGACCGCAGCCATTCCGCCCAGTATGAGCATCAAATCGTGGTAACCGCTGAGGGCTGCGAGGTGCTGACCATTCGAGAAGAAGAGATCGCCAGCGGCAGAATCAGCCGTCTAATGAAAAATTGCTAACTGGAGAGCGTTAAAAAATGACTACTCAACAAATCAGTACACCAAAACAGGCGTTTGTCGGCTTACAAATGCTCTTTGTTGCCTTTGGCGCATTAGTACTAATGCCACTGATTACAGGACTTGATCCCAATACCGCCCTACTCACCGCCGGTATCGGTACATTGATTTTTCAACTTTGTACCAAAGGGCAAGTGCCGATTTTCCTTGCTTCATCTTTTGCGTTCATCGCCCCGATTCAATACGGGGTGCAAACTTGGGGGATTCCGGTAACAATGGGCGGTTTGGTATTTACCGGTTTAATCTATTTTGCTCTCTCGGCATTGGTGAAATTTAAAGGCATCACCGTGTTAGATAAACTGTTTCCGCCGGTCGTAGTTGGGCCTATCATCATTATTATCGGTTTAGGGCTTGCCCCTGTCGGCGTGGATATGGCGATCGGCAAAGGATCGGATATTCCTTATAGCACGGCGATCACCGTCTCGATGATTACCCTTGTTACCACGCTGATTGTGGCAGTGTTTGCCAAAGGAATGCTGAAATTAGTGCCGATTATGTTGGCGATTGTGGTCGGTTATCTCGTTTCGCTCGGCTTCGGGCTGGTGAATTTCCAACCCGTTTATGATGCACCGTGGTTCAGTTTACCCAATTTAACCGCACCGGAATTTAAACTGGAAGCCATTCTTTATTTGCTGCCAATTGCCCTCGCCCCCGCCGTTGAACACGTTGGTGGCATTATGGCGATCAGCTCGGTTGCCGGCAAAAACTTTCTGAGTAAACCGGGCTTGCACCGCACGTTACTCGGCGATGGCGTAGCGACTTCCGCAGCCGCAATGCTCGGCGGCCCGCCAAACACCACCTATGCGGAAGTTACCGGCGCAGTAATGCTGACCAAAAATTTCAATCCTCGTGTGATGACGTGGGCAGCCTGTTGGGCAATTGCTATTTCATTCTGCGGTAAAGTGGGCGCATTTTTACAAACGATCCCAAGCGTTGTAATGGGCGGGATTATGATGTTAGTCTTCGGCTCTATTGCGGCGGTAGGAATGAGTACCTTAATCCGTGCTAAAGTAGATATGAGCGAAGCCCGCAACCTCTGCATTGTATCAGTGGTGATGACCTTCGGTATCGGCGGTATGTTAATCAATGTCGGCGAGTTTTCCCTAAAAGGCATCAGTTTATGTGCGATCGTAGCAATTTTACTGAACCTGATTTTGCCAAAGGAAAAAGGCGCACACTAAATCCAATATCACTATAGGGACGCCACGTCGGCATCCCGCATAAAATCCCATCATTTTAAGATTGTCCGGTATTATGTAGGGACACACTGCGTGTGTCCTTTATAAAAATCAAATTATTTCAATAGGTTAAAATCCAGACACACGCAGTGTGTCCCTACAAGCGAAGAAAAGACAACTTTGTGCAGCTGCTACATAATATTGAGACTTTCTTAAACGGACGCAAGCATTGCGTCCCTACCTATGAGCAACCATTTCGCTTTATGCCGCTACTCAATCGCAAATTTTGATGTGTAACTCACCGCTTGATAGGGTTTATAGCAGTGATAACTGATGGCGTAATGTAGCCGCTTTGGCAGCATCCAGTTTACCTAGCTGTTCAAACGCTTGCTGTTGCTTCGGTCTATCCTTGGCGATTTCGGCACAAAGTGCAATATTCTCGAGCGTATCCGCTTGGTGATAATAGGGCTGCCGGCTCGCCAATGCCTGCTCAAATGCGGTATAGGATTGTGTAAATTGCCCGTGTTTACACAAAAACGTGCCGTAGTTATTCAGCACATCAGGGCGGGGGGAGTGGTCGGCACTTTGCGTTTGGCTAAGTGCGATAGCGTGCGTATAAGCCTGCTCGGCAGTTTCCGTTTCGCCGATTTGTTGATAGTAATACGCCGACACGGAATGGGGGAGGTAGTCCGTGCTATCGTGTTCAAGGGCTTTATCAATATTCTCTTTCGCTTTGGCGAAATCGTGTTGCTCAAGGTAAGCAAGTGCAAGGTTAATACGGGCTTTTACCGCCTCGCTACGGTTAAATTCCGCCTGCTGCGGGAGTTGGCTGGAACAGCCGGCTAACAATAACATCGCTATACAAGCGGTCAGAAAACCACATTTTTTTGCAAAACTCATAAAGCCCTCGCAGTTGATTATTGATGGGAAACGGCGATATTCTCCCCGAATTGACGTTTTTCCAATGTCCGTTTGGTGCGATCAATCACATCACCCGCTAACTGCCCGCAAGCAGCATCAATATCATCACCACGGGTTTTGCGTACTGTTACCGTAAAACCGTATTCCATCAATGTTTTTTGGAAGCGATCGATACGGGTATTCGAGCTTTTCGCATACGGCGCTTGCGGGAACGGATTCCACGGGATCAAATTGATTTTACTCGGCGTATGTTTCAGCACTTCTGCTAATTGATGTGCGTGTTCTATACCGTCATTCACTTGATTAAGCATCACATATTCAATCGTAACTTTGCCGTGATTCGCATTAGACACCTCAAGGTATTTATTCACGGAGTCGATCAACATCTTGATATTGTATTTTTTATTCAGTGGAATCAGTTCATTCCGCAATTCATCATTCGGGGCGTGCAAAGAGATTGCTAATGCCACGTCAATTTGCTCGCGCATTTTATCCAGTGCCGGCACAACACCGGAGGTTGAAAGTGTTACTCGGCGTTTGGATAAGCCGTAGGCAAAATCGTCCAGCATAATTTCCATCGCCGGAATCACATTATTCATATTCAGTAGCGGTTCGCCCATTCCCATCATCACCACATTGGTAATCGGTCGCACACCCGTTACGCCAAAATTACCGATAATCTTTGATGCTCGCCACACCTGCCCGATAATTTCTGCCACAGTTAAATTGCGGTTAAAGCCCTGCTGTGCCGTTGAGCAAAAGGTACACGCTAAAGCACAGCCCACCTGTGAAGAAACACACAACGTAGCCCGATCATCTTCGGGGATATAAACGGTTTCGATCTGCTGATCGCCCACCCACATTGCCCACTTGATTGTGCCGTCTGAAGATCGCTGCTCCACCGCCACTTCCGGCGCTCGAATTTCGGCAATGTGTTTTAATTTTTCACGCAACACTTTGTTGATATTGGTCATATTGTCGAAATTATCTTCGCCAAAGTGGTAAATCCATTTCATCAACTGATCGGCACGAAACGGTTTTTCACCCATTTCGGCAAACAGCTCCCGCATTTGCTGGCGGTTTAAATTCAGTAGATTAACTTTTTCCTGCTTTATATTTTCTGCACAACCCACATTGGTTGCGTTAATTGATTCTGACATTGAGATAGCCTCGTTATTACACGTTTTGTGGCAAAAGGACGTTTTGCATTAAAAAAGAGTGCGAATTCTACTGGTATCTCTGCCTTTAGGCTAGCGATTTTTACACAATCAGGAAAGAGGCAACGCAAAATTTTACGATCGAGATCACAAAATCTATTTGAACATCATAATTAAGTCGATCAATACCGCTTTCTGCTGTTCCGATAAACCGCTAATCAGCTTAGCTAATTGTTCATCCCGTTTACCCTCAAAGGGCGCATCGTTTACCTCACCATACTTTAACCATTCCGGTTGCACATTTAACCATTTGGCTAAGGTTTGAATTTTATCTTCAGCAGGTATGGCTAACCCGTTTAGCCATTTATGCACAGCTTGCTGAGTAACCGGCGTATTAGGGTGTAATAAATTAAATTTAATGGCAATTTGGCTGGTTTTCAGCCCTTTAGGGTAGGTCAAATTCAATGCGAAGTTTAATCTCTCACTGAATTTTGCTTTTTCTGACTGTTTATGCATAGGTTCAGACTAAACTTGAACAAAACAAAAGCAGTTTATACAAAATCCATAAAGAATTAAATAGGGTATTCTTTAAGTGCTAAAGAAAGCCATAAGAATAGATTTATTTAAGTTTATAAAACTTAATAGAATAGGATATTTTATCTTGAAGTGGTGGGCGATACCGGTCTCGAACCAGTGACCCCCTCCTTGTAAGGGAGGTGCTCTCCCAACTGAGCTAATCGCCCACTTAACCTAAGTGGTTTGGGAAGCCTAACTAAGCGTGGTGGGCGATACCGGTCTCGAACCAGTGACCCCCTCCTTGTAAGGGAGGTGCTCTCCCAACTGAGCTAATCGCCCACGTTAGTTTAAACCTACAACAACGAAACCCTTCTAAAAGAGTGGTGGGCGATACCGGTCTCGAACCAGTGACCCCCTCCTTGTAAGGGAGGTGCTCTCCCAACTGAGCTAATCGCCCGCTGTTGTGGGGAGGCATTATAGGGAGTTGAAAATTTTCGTCAAATCCTTTTTATCACTTTTCAAATTGTTCGTTGATTTTTTCGCCCAAAATTGCAATTTTTTGCTATTCATCCCTTGTAAGCGTAGTAGAATACCGAAATCTTTTGTCTAAGAATTTCACAGGTCAAACATAATGAAAATTGAAACGCTTTTTCCTTTAGATCCGAATGTTAAAGTTCGCACCCGTTTTGCCCCAAGCCCAACCGGCTATTTACACGTGGGCGGTGCAAGAACAGCGCTTTATTCTTGGCTTTATGCCAAACATCACCAAGGCGAATTTGTACTACGCATTGAAGATACGGATTTAGAGCGTTCAACCCCAGAGGCAACAGCTGCCATTCTGGAAGGAATGGAATGGCTCAATTTAGCGTGGGAACACGGGCCTTACTTCCAAACGAAGCGTTTTGAACGCTACAACCAAGTAATTGATCAAATGCTGGAACAAGGGTTGGCTTACCGCTGCTATTGCTCAAAAGAACGTTTGGAAACGTTACGCAATCAGCAAGAAGCAAACAAAGAAAAACCACGCTACGATCGCCATTGCCTTAACGATCATCACCATTCTCCGAACGATCCGCACGTTGTCCGCTTTAAAAATCCAACAACAGGATCGGTTATCTTTGACGATGCTGTGCGGGGCAGGATAGAAATCAGCAACAGTGAATTGGACGATCTAATTATCCGCCGTACAGACGGATCACCAACCTATAACTTCTGCGTAGTTGTCGATGACTGGGATATGGGCATTACCCACGTTGTACGGGGTGAAGATCACATCAATAACACCCCACGTCAAATCAATATTTTAAAAGCACTCGGCGCACCTATTCCGACCTACGCACACGTTTCAATGATTTTGGGCGATGACGGACAAAAATTATCCAAACGACACGGTGCAGTCAGTGTGATGCAATACCGAGACGACGGCTATTTACCGGAAGCTCTGATTAACTACCTCGTGCGTTTAGGCTGGGGACACGGCGATCAAGAAATTTTCAACCGTGAAGAAATGATCGCATTATTCGACATTCACTCCGTCAGCAAATCAGCCAGTGCGTTTAATACCGAAAAATTACAATGGTTGAACCAACATTATATGCGTAATCTGCCACCGGAAAAAGTCGCAAAATATCTTGAATGGCATATGCAAGAACAAGGGATCGACTACACCCAAGGGCCGGCACTGACCGATATTATTCCGATATTGAGCGAACGCAGCAAAACCCTCAAAGAACTCGCTTCTGCCAGCCGTTATTTCTACCAAGAATTTGAGCAATACGATGAAAAAGCCGCTGCCAAAAACTTCAAAGCGGAAGCGATTGCACCACTTGCAAAATTATTGGAGAAACTGACCGCTTGCAACGATTGGACAATCGAAAATATCCACGAAGCGATGAACCAAACCGCCCAAGAGCTTGAAATTGGAATGGGTAAAGTGGGAATGCCGTTCCGCCTTGCCGTTACCGGCAGCGGGCAGTCGCCGTCAATGGACATTACCGCCCAATTAGTCGGTAAAACGCGCACCCTTGCCCGCTTGCAAAAAGCAATTACGTTTATTCAGTCTCAACAAGGGTAAGATCAGCCAGTTTTTGAGCGATTGAAATCAAAGTATGCTTTTCGGATTGACACCAAGAGCCGAAAAGCATATCATTCTGCCTCGTCAAAGGGGATATAGCTCAGTTGGGAGAGCGCTTGAATGGCATTCAAGAGGTCGTCAGTTCGATCCTGATTATCTCCACCAAATTCATAAATCAGCGTGCTTTAACTTAACGCTGAAAACCTTTAGAAGCCTTGCATTGCAAGGCTTTTTTCATATCTGATAACTCTACTTGCGTTCGCTTGCGTCATATTGAGCGTGAAAAATAGTACCCAAATAAGTACCCAAGTGGTAAAGTACCCAAAATTTTGGGTACTTTTGGGGATTTTATGGCGAGAACGCAGAACAGGCTTACCAATACACAAGTAGAGCGTTTGAAGTATATTAAGGACGGAAAGAATGAACACCCTGACGGCAACGGGTTATTTTTTGAAATATACCCAACGGGCGTAAAGTCGTGGCGTTTTCGTTATAACGTACCGTACACGGGAAAAAGAACCAAATTCACTATCGGTAACTACCCCGCCATCAGTATTGCTCTGTTAATGATCATGCAAAAATGCACCAGGTTGATGCAGTAAGATCATCGAAAAGTGATCCACTGCATCTTTTGATAAACTCCTTGTTATTTAAACAGGGAATAACCTGGTATGCTTTGCATGGAAACCATCTTAAAAATACGTCGCCTTTATCATAAAGTGTAGAAGATCAGATTAAATCTGACAAATCACAATAAAAAGTGAGCGTTTCCCGTTTAGAATATGAGTGTCAAATTCAATCTAAACAAAAAAGGAAACGCTCATGTTTTATTCTAACAACCCTCTCA
>NZ_SPPA01000029.1:0-24654 GCF_004569585.1 Muribacter muris
TTAATTCACCATTGCCATATTTTAGAAACGGGTAATGAATCTTATCGATTTAAACATCGTAATTAAGAAATAATAAAAGTGGATCACTTTTAAAGGATCTTTGTGGTTCAATTTTGGAAGATCATTGACACCCGTGGGCTTAAAATCACCAATAACACGACACTGAAAAACGAGCTGGCGGACTATCTACAAAACAGCGGCGACCGCAAGCTGTGGACTATCAGCAATGCGACCGGCTGGCAAAACGGGGCATATATTCTGCCCAACGGCGAAGTGATTGGCGAACCGGATACGCCCGTGTTATTCCGCAGTCAATCGGCAAGCTATGCCGGCTACGATACCAAAGGCACGTTGGCAAGCTGGCAGGCGGAAATCGCCGCCAATGTGGCGGGCAATCCGTCTATGATGCTCGGCGTAGCCTGTGCCTTCGCTGCCCCGATTATTCACCTGATTGAAGCAGACAGCTTCGGCGTTCACCTGTTCGGCGGCTCAACCGCAGGCAAAACCACGACCGCCAATATTGCCAGTTCAATCTACGGACACCCTGACAAAACCCGCCTATCGTGGAATGCGACAGGCTTAGGCTTAACCAACGAAGCCGCCGCCCGTAATGATAACTTTATGCCGTTAGATGAAATCGGGCAAGGCTCACACCGCAAGCACGTGGAACAAACCGCCTATGCGTTGTTTAACGGCGTAGGCAAGATACAGGGGGCAAAGGAAGGGGGCAACCGAGAGCTGACACGTTGGCGGATTATGGCGTTCTCCACAGGCGAAATCGACCTTGAGGGCTATCTCTCGGCGGGCGGGATTAAAACGAACGCAGGGCAATTAGTCCGATTGCTGAACGTGCCGATTACGCCGGCAAAAATCTATCACGCTTTCCCCGACGGCAAAGCCCACGCCGACCACCTCAATTCAGCCAGTAAACAACACTACGGCATTGTCGGCAGGCAGTGGCTGGAATGGCTGACCGTTGCAGACAATCAGCGGGAACTGACCGCTTGTTATCAACGCACAAAAACCAAATGGCTTGACCGCTTACCAAGAGATGCAAGCCCGCAGGTGCAACGGGTGGCGGCACGCTTTGCGATATTGGAAACGGCATTACAACTGGCAAGCCCACTGACTGAATGGACGGCAGAAGCCAACAGCGAGGCACTGCTCCACTGCTTCAACGAATGGGTCAATGTGTTTGGCTTACATAGCCGAGAGGAAAAGCAAATCATTGAGCAGGTGAACGGGTGGCTATTGAGAAACGGATCACGCTTTATTGAATACCCGTTTAATCCCAGCCAACCCGAACCGAAAGATACCGCAGGCTATAAGCAGTTGGCGGACAATAAAACCGATGAACGCTTTTGGGTATTCCCGCAGGTTTACCTAGAAGACGTTATCAAAGGCTTTAATGAGAAACAAGCTAACGAGATTTTGGCAAATATCGGTATGCTGGCGACCAGTAACGCCAGCGGGTATAAATACCGTAAACAATTACCGAGAGCGATCAGAGGAAATAAGACAATCCGTTGTTATGTCCTCGAAATTTTGGACGAGGGAGAGGGGGAAGAGTAACGCTAATTAAAAAGGTTTTACCTATAAATCATTCAGAAAAACAAGGGGGCATCAGCTCCCTTTTTTATTGTTTTCTGCGAGCAGTTATTTACTAGAAAAAATTTTTTCTAAAAGGTACTTTTTTATTAGACACACTAGACACAAAATTATGAAATCTTTATATATCAAAAACTTAATGAAAAAAGTGTGTCTAAAAATAGGGTGTTTGTGTCTAAAAACAGCCCTTTTGTGTCTAATTTTAGGGGTTTTGTGTCTAACTAAAAAATGAACAGTTTGCCCTGTGTCTAAAAGTGTGTCTAACTGTGTCTAAGGTGTGTCTAATCGTTTTAGACACACTTTTGAAGAGTAACCATTTGAAAATGAAAGAATAATTTTTTAATTTTGGGGTGTGTCTAGTGTGTCTAAGAAAAAACAGCTATTTATATAAAAAAGGGGAGAAACGGGAGAAAAAACCAATATAGGCAAAACCTATCATAATGCCTATAAACAAGAGCATTTTTACCTTTACCCGCAGGCGTTTGAAGAAGCAACAAGAGGCAGCCCTAAACTGCAATCGTGTAAGATACTGGCAGACAAGGGAATGTTAAAGCGAGGCAATGAACCCCGCTATGAATACCTGATTAAACTGCCCCATAAAGTCGATCCGAAACGAAGCCGTTGTTATGTATTATTCCCGATAGACGAAAGCAAGGACGAAATCTAGCCGCTTGCGGTTAAGGTCATAATGACCGCAACAGTCCACCACCGCCAAAGGCGAATAATAGCAGGGATTACCTTTATTTATTAGATATTTTATTAGCTTTTCATTGATTTTATGAAGATAGAATCTTATGATATAAGTAAATTTCAAGAAGAAAGGGGCGAAATGTGGCAAATGTGATCCAGCTCACCACCAAGGCAGACAAACAGCTATCACGGATTGACAGCCGATACCAAACGGCAATTATAAAAGCGATTGAGCAGTTGGCAGATTTCCCGAGTATAACCCTTGATATACGCAAACTAAAGGGACAAGAAAGTCAATATAGGGCTAGAGTTGGACGTTATCGCATACTGTTTGAGTGGATTGACGGCTCACCCAAAATTATTGAAATTCAAGCCGTATTAAAACGAGATGAGCAAACCTATCAATAACAGCACAGGGCGGACTATCCGCCCAATTAAGGGGCAAGTAATGAAACAATATCAAACTATTCAAGACAGCAACGGAAAAGATTTATTTGTGCTTGTACCGATTGCCGATTTTGAGCAAATGACGGGCAGAGATAGTAATGGCTTTTTATACGATGATGAAAGCGATGATGATTTAGTCGAGCTTGATTATGAGCCATCAGACAATGACGGGGCAACAATCCCTTTTGGCGTAGTAAAAATCAAGCTAGAGAACAACGTAAACCTATTGGGGGCGTGGCGGATTTATCGCAATCTTTCACAACAAGAAGTAGCGGACAAATTAGGGCTATCACAAGGGGCGATCTCTCAAATGGAACGCAAGGACAGCAAACCACAGAAAAAGACCCTAGCACGCTTTTCATCCGTTTACGACTGCGAGATTGAACAGATGTATTAGTCGCTAAATCCTTTCTGATAAGGGGATTCTCAAGAAAGGCGAAGGGGCGTACAAATGGCTACGGCGAATACCGAGTAAAATCGACCCGAAGCGGACACGATGTTATTTGCTTTTCCCGATTATTGAACCTGATGACGAGGACGACAGCGAAGCATAAAAGCCAATTTATAATAGGCGTAGGCTATCAAGGCTTACGCTTTTTTTATTGCGATTAAGTGAGCGATTACTTTCTAAAAAAATTTTTTTACAGAATAGGTTTTTTATTTAGTCCAATAGTCCAAAAATAATTATTCACATAAATAACAATAACTTATAAAAAATTTCTGGACTAAAACGGCTTTTTTTGGACTAAAATTGAGGCGTTTTGGACTAAAATTAGGACATTTTGGACTACACAAAAAATAGACAATTTCAGATTTTGGACTAATTCTGGACTAATTGGACTAAATTGAAAAATGAAATTAGTCCAAAAAAAAGTGCCTTCAGCCCTTGTCGTACGGACTTTTGGACTAATGGACTAATTGGACTACGATTTTTTCTATATATATAAAAAAAGTTTTTCCGGCAGGCATTTTCAGCAAAGCAACGATTGGCGGATTGATTGGTAAAACTTTATAAATAAGAGACAAAATTAACTTGTGAACATACCAAAATGGGACTATTATTAGACGTAAGAACTCACCGCTGGAATAACTATGCGAATTATTGCGACCTCAACACTAATTAACTACTACCGCCAACACCCCGAAACAGAGCAACCGCTGAAAGCGTGGATTGCAGAGGTTAAGAAAGCAAATTGGCAAACGGCACACGATATAAAGGCACAATATAAAAATGCCAGTATCCTCAAAAATCGCCGAGTGGTTTTTAATATCAAAGGAAACGAGCATAGATTGATTGTGGCGGTGGCTTTTAGGCTAGGGGCTGTTTATATCAAGTTCATAGGGACACACGCAGACTATGACCGCATTTGTGCGGATAACGTGGAATTATAGGGGGAATGATGAACATCACACCAATTAGAACCGAAGCAGACTATCAACAAGCGCTCAAAGCGATTGAACCTTACTTCGACAAAGAGGACGAGCTAACTACTGATGAAATGGATTACTTCGAGGTAATGCTTGCCCTGATTGAAAATTACGAGAGCAAGCACTACCCGATAGAACTGCCTGACCCAATTCAAGCGATTAAATTCAGAATGGAACAAGACGGGCTGACAGTCAAAGACCTTGAGCAAATCATAGGTAAGCCTAACCGAGTGTATGAAGTGCTGAATAAAACCCGCCCACTCTCGTTAAATATGATCCGCAATGTTCATAGGCATTTAGGCATTGGGGCTGATGTGCTTATCCAAGCCGTATAAAAGGCAAGGGCAAATTGCAGAACTGGCATAATCTATTCATCATAATGCAGGGCGAACACCGCCCTTTTTCTTTACCACCTCATCAATCGCTATCACCTAGCCCACCGCCAATTCAAGACAAATTGATTTATCCGCCAAAATAGAGAGATTTGGTTGATAAAGGCATAGCCTGACATTTTAAAGAACAACTGGATCACAGGTTCAAATCCTTGCCAGTCAAGGCTTGAACAGTAAAAAACCTTCAAAAAAGCCCGTTTGTGATCACCCCTAACATATCGGCTACATTCAGTCGTGGTCATATCACCACACTTGAACCGTTACCATAAGGCAACATTTGAACCGTGTACATATGTACACAACTGAATTACAAAATCCAAATTTGGATTTTGCTTTAAAAACAACAAGAAGGAATGGGGACTATCCCCATCCCTTCAATGCGTTGCTATTATGGCGAAAGCGTAGGATTATCCTGAAGATGTAGGGAAAACATTCCCGAACAGGTAGGGATTTAACCAATGGTAACGGCTCACAAGGGATCAGGGAAATCCTTATACCTTTGTGATGGAAATCACCACGAAGCAGGAAAGCAAGCACTGAATAATCATCAATAGGTGCAAGTGTGTTTATTTATATTTATTTCCCTTTATAATACGCAATAAACCGCATAAGCACGCATAGGAACGTAAGAATGAAACTCACTAAAGCGACAATGCTACTTTCTGCGTTGATTGGAGGTAGTTCAAGCGTCCAAGCCACAGAAAGCCTACTCCCTAATGTCAATCATACAATAGAGCAGATACAAGCCCTTACCGCACAGCGTTCGTCTATTGAGCTGATTTTTCAAAATGTAGTGAGCTTAGCGGAGGATATAGAAAAAATTAACACGGATATTGCCAAGAGTATTGGTAAGGTAACACCAAGAGAATTTAATTATTTACGCTTAATCAATCACTCAATTAGCTTTGCTTTCCAATATCTCAAGCAACACTATCAACCAGAGATTTTTGCTCACTATCAAAAAGAATTTAGGCTACTTTCCAATAGTAAAAACCGCTTTGAAAATCAGCTTAAACATATTAGAGAAAATCTATATGGGGTAGAAATTGTTAGTGTAAAGGATTTGAGTTTATCGGAAAGAGAATTAAACGAGATGATGGTAGCATTAAGTCAAATGAAGCATCATCCATAATGCCAGCTAAATTCACCTTCCTGCCAATACTCACAAATATTCCCTACATTGATCGCCTCGCTGTTGGATTAGCGTTACACCACGATACTGGGAAATACCCTGATTTCTTAGGTCATAGTGGTGGATTTGAACAAAATGCAAAAGCGTCAGATAGTCAGTTGCATAAAATTCACATTGCACTATATCAAAATGATTGGACGCTAAGAACGTGGCAAAAACGAAGTGGCTACACTCGAACGTGTGATAATTTTGTGATTTATGTTCGGCATTTCTTTTTTGATGACTGTTTCCAAATCATTGATATTTTGACACCGGACGCACATAAAACGCTAGATTCACGAATTAGCCATTACATTGAATTGGCAGAACAATTTCACGCATTAAACCAACAAGAAATGAGTGTAATTGATTTTTACACATCATCACATCAAATTAGTAAAACTATCACACTAACACGCTAGTAAATCAACTTTACTGGAAAAGGAACGGAAAAGATACGGAAACAAAATAATCCTTTTTCCATTGATGATCCCCTAATCATTCCGTAATAAATCACAAGCCAACTAGATAAGTCAGTAGGGGGAGGTTTTGAAAAGGCAAGCCCAACGACTACGAACCGCCCCCCTACTCAAATTTTTACGCACGGCAATTTTTCAGAAAATATAGTAAGGCATCTCCTCAATTTTGAGGAGATTAGCCAATCCAAATTTTTCGCTCGTCTAACGAACGCAATTTTGCGTCGGTCAATCCAAATTTGGATCGGCTAACCAGCTCAAATTAGAGCTGGTAAGGTGAACGCAATTTTTCGTCGGCTAAATTTCACTGAAAAGGGAAATCTAATAATTTGTACAAATAACAGACTAATATTAGAGATGACTTTTGATTTTAGTAGTACGTTTAGTAGTACGAATAAGAACTGAATTGGATAAAACCATTGTATACCAATGCTTAAAAGCATCAATTCAGATGACCCCAGCGATAATGGATAAGAATATAACCTTTCTGACGATTAGAGGCTATTTTTACGTGTGAGCCTCAATGATGCTAAACGTGGATATTTAAATAGCTCTTACCATATCAGAATTTAAACTTTCTACTATTCATCATATAAAAAGACTGTTTCAGTTATTCTGAAACAGCCTCTATTTAATACTACCGACATTAAATTAAAAATTACAAATTCCCAGCATTATTTGACCGCTTGTGCCATTTTATTTAAGCAAATACGCTTTTAATTGAGCAAAATCATTTGCCATTACCTCGGATAAGAGCGGTAATTTATTATGTTTATCTAAGGCTTCCGGCAGAGGTAATTCAATCTCCAGAATGCGTTCGACCGATTCTTTGAATTTTGCCGGGTGGGCAGTGCAAAGGAAAATGCCCGTTTCGCCGCTTTGCAGTTGATCGTGCAAGAGTTGGTAAGCGATTGCGCCGTGTGGTTCGCATAAATAGCCTTCGGCATATTGGGCTTTTAGGGCGGTTTCCGTTTCAGCATCGTTTAATGCGCCTGAACCTAATTCCGACAATGCCCAACCGTTACGTTTAAATAACTCTTCCACACGCGGCCAGTTATTTGGGCGGCTAACGTCCATTGCGTTGGATAATGTCGCCACAGTCGCATTCGGCGACCATTCGCCCGAGCGTAAATAACGTGGTACGGTGTCATTCGCATTGGTGGATGCAATAAAACGTTTAATCGGCGAGCCGAGGGTTTTCGCAATTAAGCCGGCAGTTAAGTTGCCGAAATTACCGCTCGGTACGGACACGACCACCTCTTGACGTTTGTCTGCCGGCAACTGTGCGACAGCTTCAAAATAGTAACAAACCTGTGCAAGCAGGCGGCTGATATTGATTGAGTTAGCGGAATTTAAGCCGATTGCATCACGCAATTCAGCATCGTCAAAGGCTTGCTTCACAAGGGCTTGGCAAGCGTCGAAATCTGCTTCGATCGCCACAGTACGGATATTGCCGCCCAATGTACAGAATAGCTTTTCTTGCAGCGGGCTGATTTTGCCTTTCGGATATAAAATCACCACATTGATGTTTTCCAACCCGTAAAAGGCGTGGGCAACCGCCGCTCCCGTATCACCGGACGTTGCCGTTAGAATAGTAATTTTGCCGTCTCCCCGTACTGCCGCAAGGGCTTGCGCCATAAAACGTCCGCCAAAATCTTTGAACGCTAAAGTCGGGCCGTGAAAGAGTTCTAACGCAAAAATATTATCACTTACTTGGGCAAGCGGTGCCGGGAAAGTAAACGCATTTTTTACCATTGCGTTGAGCGTATCTGTCGGGATTTCCTCGCCGATTAACGCTGCCAAAATTTTTTGGCTACGCTCAACCAACGGTAATGCAAGCAGTTCCTCAATATGAGTGAGCTGTGGAATTTGCTGTGGAAAGAATAATCCCTGATCTTTGCCTAAACCTTGGCGTACCGCTTGAGCAAAATTGACTTGTTCTTCGGGGTGCTTGATGTTGTATAAGTTCATTCGGTTGTCCTTGTAATTGCCATCGCAAAATAGTTTGATTTTAGCGGTTCACTTTGTTTAGTCAATGGTAAAAACGGATTTTTCACCTTTAATGCGAACCGCTTCTCAGAATAGCACTTTCCAAATTGCCCGCCTCTTTTTTCAAGCGGATAATGGCGTTCACACTATTTTTTATTGGGCAATGCACCCAATACCCTGCCAAACAAGGAGTTCTTATGTTTTCATTTCTTAAAGCCTCACCGCCAACCACGAGAATCGCCTCTGACCGCACCGATGCAGAATACAAAAAATTGCGTTGGCAGGTGTTTGCCGTCTATCTAGGCATTAGCTGCGTCTTTTGAGGTAAGTGAGAGTGATAATTTAAAACCGAGAGCTTCTGTTATGCGTTCAAGCGTGCTGAGTTTCGGCTCTACGCTGCCTGATAAGGCTCTATAAAGGCTTTCTCTGCCTAACCCGGTATCTTTGGCTAATTGGGTCATTCCTCTTGCTCGTGCTACTGTGTTTAAGGCTTCAATAAATTCCGCTTTATCGCCACTTTCAAGCGATAGCTCTAAATAGGCTTTAATGGTTGCTTCATCGGTGAGGTATTTTGCTTCATCAAATTTATCTAATACTTTTACCATTTTTTATTCTCCATAGATCCGTTAGCGAGATTTAGCCGCTCTCTTGTGCTTTGATGTCTTCAAGCATTGAGATAGCTTTTTCAATATCGGCTTGCTGTGTTGTTTTATCTCCTCCGCAAATAAGCAAATAAAAGACCTCACCACGTTGAGCATAATAAACACGATAGCCTTTGCCTGTATCTATCCGCATTTCCCATATTTCATCGCCCAAAAACTTATGATCACCAAAATTGCCTTTTTTAGCTCGGTTAATCCGCTTGACTATGGTTGCTTTTGCGATAGGGTCTTTTATTTTTCTTAGCCATTCATCAAAAACAGTGGTTGGGCGAATGATGTAAATATCTGCCTTGCTCATCTCTGTTTCTCATACTTTTTTGGGATAATTTTATTTTAAAAGATACGGTTGTTCAACGGCTAATCGTATCTTTTATGATACATTTTATATTGACGCAATCGCAAATCGAAATATTAGGGAAAGAAAATTAGTCGATGTGTACGGCTGGGACGGTGGTTTTTACGCCTTAATTATCGCCTGCTTACTTGGCTTTAGCTTTATTGCGGTAACCCTTTTCCACACGCCGCAAAAATAACCTTACAAGCAGCTTGTTTTCGGGCAAAGCGCTTTACGTTTTCGCCCGTCTGTACAATAATGTATGATCTCGATCAATTTTAACAGATAAAAGGGGCAACAATGCGAGAAATCACCCGTGAATTGCCGACTCTATGCGTTCGGCTCGATCAGTACCGTTTAATTGAAATTGTCGGTGTCGATGCGGAAAAATACTTACAGGGGCAGCTTACCTGCGATGTGGCGAAACTCACTATCGGCGAGCAGACTCTAACCGCTCACTGCGATCCGAAAGGCAAAATGAGCGCCTTATTCCGCCTTTTTCGTGCAGGTGAACAACAATTTTTTGCGATTGTGTTGCAGGATCTCTTGCCGGAGGCGTTAATCCAGCTAAAAAAATATGCGGTGTTTTCCAAAGTCGCCTTCAACGAATGTGAAAGCGTGCTTTTCGGCACAACAAGCGGTGAGATCATTGCAAAAATACGCAACCAACCGACCGCTTGTATCATTGAAGGCGAACCGCAACGGGCAATTTTCTGGGGAACAGCGCCCGATCAAAGCGACGGCGACAGCCAATTATGGCATTTGCTCGACATTCAGCAGGGCATTCCGTTACTGTTCAAGCCAAATCAATTTGAGCTAATTCCGCAAGCGGTGAATTTACAGTGCCTTGAACAGGCGATTTCATTCACCAAAGGTTGCTATATCGGGCAGGAAACGGTGGCTCGTGCCAAATATCGGGGAATGAACAAGCGGGCGATGTTTACTCTCGTTGGCAACACAAATAATGCCGATTTACCGCCGATCGGCGAAAGCCTTGAATTGCAAATGGGCGAACACTGGAAAGCGACCGGCACAGTGTTGTCCGCCACACTTGACCGGCAGCAGCTTTGGGTGCAAATTGTGCTGAATAAAGATACACCGGCGGACAGCTGCTTCCGTTTCGGCGATACGGTATTGCATATCGTCCCGCTCCCTTACAGTTTGGATGACAACGAATGAGCCGCTTTATCTACCCAAACGCCCGCTACATTGCCGGTGTTGATGAAGTCGGCAGAGGCCCGCTTGTCGGGGCGGTGGTAACGGCGGCAGTTATTCTCGATCCCAATCAACCCATTGCGGGATTGGCGGACTCCAAAAAACTAAGCGAAAAACGCCGCCTTGCTTTAGCCGAAGAGATAAAAACCAAAGCGTTGAGCTGGTCGCTCGGGCGTGCCGAACCGGCAGAGATCGATCAACTCAATATTCTGCACGCAACAATGCTGGCAATGCAGCGGGCGGTGGCAGGCTTAGCTGTTCAGCCGGATTTTGTGCTGATTGACGGCAATCGTGTGCCGGATTTGCCAATGCCGGCGCAAGCGGTCGTCAAAGGCGATAGCTTGGTGGCAGAGATTAGCGCCGCGTCTATTTTGGCGAAAGTCGCCCGTGATGCCGAAATGGCGGAATTGGATCGCCAATTTCCCGACTATGGTTTTGCCCAACACAAAGGCTACCCGACCAAACTGCATTTTGAAAAATTAGCCGAGCTGGGCGTTACCCCGTTCCACCGCCGCAGTTTTGCGCCGGTTGCCAAAAGGCTGATGCAAAAATGAAAAGCGCCCCATATCACCTACAACGTTGCCTAGAGTGCGACAGTTTGGTCAAAATTGCAAACGATTTGCCTAATAAGACCGCTTGCTGTCCGACTTGCGATGAGGTGTTGCAATCGGGCAATCGTTGGAGCTTACGCCGCTGTGCGATTTTGGCATTATCCGTTTTGATTTTATTGCCCTTCGCCCTGTTTTTCCCGTTAATGAACATCGAATTATTGGGCGTGCCGATTTATGCGTCCGTATGGGGCGGGGTATGGAAAATGGCAACCGCTGGTTTTCCCTACACCGCATTTATGATTTTACTCTGTTCGGTAGTAATGCCGTTTGCCTTTGCGTTATTGGTGCTATCCCTACGCATTCAGCGTTGGATCGGACATCGTCCCCGTTATACGCTCTTACTGCTGAATAAAGCAAAACAGTGGGTAATGTTGGACGTTTATTTAGTCGCCTTAGCCGTTGCCGCCTTTAAGGTACGAGAATATGCGACCCTCGCGTTTGATCCCTATTTGATCGCTTTCGTTGCCTCGGCAATTCTCACCACGCTACTTTTTATTAAAATCGATCCGAAACGTTGGTGGCGGGATTTTTACCCCGAATATCACCCCTTATCCCCCGACACCACCGACAAGGTACAGCTTTGTGCAGAATGTGAATATACCTTTGCCGAAACCATTGTCGATAAAAAAGGGCAGGCCCGTTGCCCTCGCTGCGAGAGTAAAGTCGATCTGCCCGACAGTATTAAATTACAACGGGTTTGGGCAACGTTAGTGGCTGGTGTGGTGATGATGATCCCGGCTAACATACTGCCGATTTCTGCGACCGAATTAGCCGGCACAGTTTCCGCCGATTCCCTTATCGGCGGCGTAATGCTGTTTCTCGGAATGGGCAGCTATGCGGTTGCAGCGATAGTGTTCATCGCCAGTATCGCCGTGCCGTTCAGCAAAATTGCCGTGATTTTGTACCTGCTACTTGCCATTCATTACCGCTGGCGACACCCGATTCACTGGCAGATGAAACTACTGCATTATGTGCATTTTGTCGGACGTTGGTCGATGCTCGATCTGTTCGTGCTTGCGTTAATGATGTCGTTGGTTGAGCGAGGGCAAATTATCAGCTTTTCTGTCGGCGAAGCAGCATTCTACTTCGGAGCTGCCGTCTTTTTAACGATGATTTCGTCCAGTTACCTAGATGCCCGAATGTTATGGCGACTTCACCGCCAAGCCCCATCGACAAGCGGTGAAATTTGAACAAATCTTTGCAAAGGGTTATACTTCGCCCATAAAAAAATCAACAAACCAAGGAGCTATTATGCGTATTGACACTTCCGAACTGTGCGATCTCTATTCCGACCAAGTGGATGTTGTTGAACCGATTTTTTCAAGTTTTGGCGGCGTTTCCGCCTTTTGCGGCAAAATCACCACCGTTAAATGCTTTGAAAGCAACGGACTGATTGCCGACGTATTGGAAGAAGAGGGCGAAGGCAGAGTGCTATTGGTAGATGGCGGCGGTGCGGTGCGCCGTGCATTGATTGATGCGGAATTAGCCCAACTTGCCGTTGAAAACGGCTGGGAAGGGATTATCGTCAACGGCGCAGTGCGTCAATTAGATGTTCTGGAAACCCTAGACATTGGCATTCAAGCCCTCGCCCCGATTCCGGTGGGCGCAGATAACACCAACATCGGCGAAGTCGATACCCCGGTTAATTTCGGCGGCGTAACCTTCCTCCCCGAAGACTACGTTTACGCCGACCTCACCGGCATTATTCTCTCGCCGGAACTGCTGGATCTTGTCGATGAAGAATAATAAACAGAAAAACCGTGTTGAACACGGTTTTCTTATTCTCAGCTCTCACTATTTCAAATACCGATATTATTCAGCTTGAACAACGATTTGTCCCATTGCCCCTTTGTCTCTGAGCATAAAATCCGATACGCCAAAGCTAAAGGGTAGCTGCTCGGACGAAGTATGATCGAATTTAACTAACAGCGTTATTTCCTGATCTTGCTCAAGCCATACCGTATCGCGCCAGGCCAGTTGATGATAAGGGACTTGCGAGCGATTGCGGGTTTCAAGAATGAATTTTGCCCCCTGAATGGTAAAACCTATCGGATAATTACTGGTTAAATACCAACGTTCCACACTACCCTGTTTGGCGACGACATCAATGCGTTTCGGGTCAAAGCGTTGCTGATTGATAAGCCTATCTAGCGGACGTAGCATAAATTTACGTTCTTGGCTGATTTTCAGATTAAGCTGATTGAGATCCAAGGGCGGCAAGTGTGGCATTTGGTTCAAGGCGGCAGATAATCCTTCCGGACGTAGTTCTACCACGACATTATCGACTAATTCATCATCATTGGAGAATAGTTGTTTAACAGAATAAAAAAGATCCCGCTTTTCACCACTAATCAGCGAAACGGTTTCGCCCTCACTTAAATCGACCAAGACTTCGACCCGCTCACTTGGTGCAAACAGAATTGAGTGCATTTCCAGCGGTTCTGCTAACATACCGATGCCTGTGGCAATCAGATAGAGCGGTTTGGCATTATCCAAAGCTAAGTTATAGGTACGAGAAAGGGAAGCATTGACGAGTCGTAAGCGCACCCAGCCACGAGGTACATTCACATAAGGTGATGCCTTGCCATTAGTAAACAGACGTTTACCGAAAAATTGCTTGGCTTGGCGATCTAAAACTTGCACGCCCTCTTTGTTAAACAACTGATCTTGCAAGATAAGCGGAATATCGTTTACGCCATACTTATTCGGCAATGCTGCTTTGCGGCTTTCCTGATCTTCAATCAGCCATAATCCCGCTATGCCACGGTAAAGTTGAAAGGCGGAATTTAGCATTGTATCGGCGTGATACCAACAACTACAAGAGGGTTGATTAACCGATAAAATAGGCGACCAACTACGGTTAGGGGCTAGGATTCGTTGATTAGAACCGACCATTGCCGTAGGTGCTTGAAGCCCTTGAATATTGATTGAGAGGGGCTGTGGTAAACTGTTAGAGTAAGTTAATTTAACAAAATCCCCCGATTTAACCCGTACTGTCGGACCGAGATATTGACCGTTGACACCCCAGACCTCCACAAGTTTATTCGGCTCAAATTGTGTCTGCGCTGAGCGGAATTCAAGCCGTATCGGTTTACCCCGCCCAACATCAATTAACGGCGGAATAGAAAGTGCAGGGCGATCTTTAGCAAGCACAGGTAAAGGCGTACCGGCAACCGTGCCTGCCCACGCACAACGCGTAAGAAATTGACGGCGGGAAAGGTTCATATTATTGATGCTCTAATTTTGTAACTTGTTGATCCAATTCGTCAATTTTAGCTTGCATTACGGCGTGGCATTTTTCGATAAGCTCCTTTAAATTATCACGGTTATAGCCTGTGGTGTCGATTGGATCAAGGGTTTCGCAAATCACCACGCCATTGTTCCAACGGTTTAAATCCACTTTGTTATGTAACGTTGAGCAGACTACCGGCACAATCGGTACGCCGGCTGCAATCGCCGTATGAAATGCGCCGGATTTGAACGGTAGTAAGCCTCGCCCTCGGCTGCGAGTGCCTTCCGGAAACATCCAAATGGAAATCTGCTTTTGGCGGATAATTTCACCCACTTTATTCATTGTGCTGATGGCACTGCTGCGTTTTTCCCGATGAATCAGCACATTGCCCGTTGCCCAGTACACCAACCCGAAAAACGGAATCCAAATTAGGCTGCGTTTGCCCACACTCACCGTTCTCGGTGGTACCATTGCCGCAATGGTGAGCATATCGTAGTTATTTTGGTGATTGCCGATATAAATGGCCGGCTGATTAAAAGCCGGTTTAGGGCGGGTTATCATGGTTAAGCCGACCAATTTATGCAGTGAGCCGAACATTCTTGCCACCACGCCGACACTACTCGGGTGTCGAAAACGTGCCAACGCATAAAGCGTGCCGACCAAGCAAATGATAACGGCACACACCACTACGGCAATTACACGCAAAAGTTTTAACATCATTTCAATCCTATTCTTTTCCGAAACGTTCTTGATAGAGCCACTCCGCCACCTGTTTGGCAAAATAGGTTAAGATACCGTCAGCACCGGCACGTTTAAAGCAGAGCAGCGATTCCATTACACAGGCTTTTTCTTGTAACCAGCCGTTTTGAATGGCGGCTTGGTGCATCGCATATTCACCGGAGACTTGGTAAGCAAAGGTAGGCACACCGAAGGTCTGTTTCACACGGTAAACCAAATCCAAATAAGGCATCCCCGGCTTAACCATTACCATATCTGCCCCTTCTTGAATATCAAGAGCCACTTCGTGCAAGCCTTCATTGCTATTTGCCGGATCGAGCTGATAAGTCTTTTTATCGCCGCCTTTTAAGTTCGCTGCCGAACCGACGGCATCACGGAACGGGCCGTAATAGTGGGAGGCATATTTCGCCGAGTACGCCATAATTTGCGTGTTGATAAAGCCGTTTGCCTCCAATGCAGCACGGATTGCGCCGATGCGACCGTCCATCATATCGCTCGGAGCAACAATATCTGCACCGGCTTCGGCGTGAGAGAGTGCCTGCTTGACCAACACTTCCGTTGTCATATCGTTTAGCACATAGCCTTCATCGTCAATAATGCCGTCTTGCCCGTGAGTCGTGAACGGATCTAACGCCACATCGGTAATCACGCCCAATTCAGGGTAAGCCTGTTTTAACGCCCGCACCGCGCGTTGTGCCAATCCGTCCGGATTATAGGCTTCTTCCGCCATTAGTGATTTTTTCGCTTCGCCGACCACCGGAAACAGCGCAATTGCCGGCACACCGTATTTCACCAATAAACCGGCTTCCACCAGCAATTGGTCGATGGTTAAACGTTCCACCTTAGGCATTGACGGCACAGGCACACGTTGGTTTTCGCCCTCAATCACAAATACCGGATAAATTAAATCATCGGCGGTGAGTTTATGCTCGGCAATCAAGCGGCGACTAAAATCGTGTTTACGCAAACGGCGTAAACGGCGGTGCGGAAATGAGGTTGAAAGATACTGGGTCATACATCGTCCTTATCAAACGGAATCAGAAAATAGCGGCAGTATAGCACAACCGCCAATGACTTACCCGTTGGTTAAAGTGTTAGAATGTGAAGCTCGCATTCGCATTGATACTGCGCTCTTGCTCTACGCCCTGACGTTGATATAGCCGCCCTGTCGCCCATTCTAGTTGCAGTTGCCAGCGAGGGTGAACCGTTTTAATCCCTAACGCATAACCCAACGCCTGCTGGCTGTTCGCACCGGTCGCCGTCGTTTTTTGCAACCCGACATCCAGCGCCACATAAGGCTCAATCTGCCATTGATGCTGCTGGTACAACCAACCGAACTGATTTTGTAGCACAATGCTGCGTTCTGCGGATTGTGAAATATCATTAAAGCCTCGCACAGCATAACGACCGAGTAAATCCGCCTGTTTAATCGCCGGCAAATAATTTTGGCTATATTGCCCGATCAAGCGGTGCGATTGACGAAAAATTTGCGATTTTAGCTGATAAAAACGGTTAAATTGCAACTCGGCACGCCAGCGGTTAAATTGTCCCTCCGGCTGATCACGCCCCTGATTTGGCGTAGCATTCCACCATTTTAGCCCTCGCTCATAGTTGAGATCGGTAATCAGCGAGCCGTTTGGAAATAACTGTAAATGATTAAGACCGACTTGAACGGTCGTCAGTGCCGGACTTTGAAAGCCGATAATACTGTCTTGAAAATAGCTTTTACTTTTAATCCGTTCTAACTGCCCATAGATACTGGAAATCGAATTGGCATCACGCCGAAAGGTATAATCGGTGCGTAATGCCGCCTGCCAAGTATAACCCTTCTGCTGAACGGTATTATGTTGCAACGGAATCGTTGATTTAAACGCCGAGAATGAACCAAAGGTACTAAACGTCCAGTAACCGTAAGGAATCGTATGGAACAACGAGATCGAGCGATTAAAATTATGGCGGTAAGATTTCAGCGTATGAGCGGCATTAAGATAGAGCGTATCGGATAATCCGAGCGGGCTGTCGATATTTACCCCGCCCTTTGCCTGCCAACGCCCCGTGCGTTTTGACGCATAATTATCCAGCCCGATAAAGCCGGTGATACGGGATTTTTCTTCATTGACAAAAGCAAGCTCAATTTCGCCGTTTTTTGCCGGCAACACATCGACAGTTACTTTACTCCCCGGCATTTTATTTGCCTGATCCAGAGCTTGATCGAGATCACGAATATTCAACGGCTTGCCTAATTGATTTGGTAAAAGCGTGGTAAAATTCAACCGCTTGCTCTCGCCGGAAAAGCGGCTAATCCGCCCTTCCGTAACCCGCATTGTGAGCCTGCCCGACTGATCGTCCTCAAACTGAAACGGATTATACACATAGCCCAACGCTAAATAGGCAGCGGTAATGTCCTGACTGAGCCGATTCAAACGCACTTCGTTTAAACACTCACCCGCTTTTGGCGCAAGCGGTGCCGGATCAATCAAATGAAAGCCGACAAAACGGATTTCACTATAAGGCAAACAGACTTGCGATAAATCTTGGGCAGTTTGAGCAACCTCTGCCTGCTGGTACTGATGTTGTGCAACCCAACGCTGTTGCTGGGTTTGCTGGCGTTGCTCGTTTTGTGCTTTCGTTTGCTGTTGGAAGCGGTTAAATTCATTTTGTACCGGCGTTGGCGCAGGTTGCTGATTTGCCACTGCCAACAACGGCAGGCAAGCGAATAGGGTGGGGAGGTGTTTCATAACGGTATCCTAGCATTAATTCATTGTCGCATCATACCGCATAATCGGTAGAGTACGAAGATTAAACGACAAAATCCTACGGGCTTTTTCTTTGCTTGCACCGCACTTCTTCGGTACAATCTCACCGTATTTTACCGATCAAATAAGGAAACAAAATGAAAAAATACGGTTTAATTTTTGCCATTTTTTGCCTCGGTTTGACCGCTTGCGGGGTTAAAGGGCCGCTCTATTATCCGGAAAACGCCCCGCAGCAGACCGAATCTAAATAGCAAGCGGTCGGTTTCACGCAAAAATTTGCGATCTCATAACGAAAATGTGCAACACAACAGGATGTCAAAATGGATCATTTCAACTATCACAATCAGCAACTTTTCGCCGAAGAGATTGCCGTGAGCGAAATCATCGCCCAATACGGCACACCGGCGTATATTTATTCCCGTGCCACCCTAGAACGCCACTGGCACGCGTTTAACAACGCATTGGGCGATCACCCTCATCTGATTTGCTTTGCGGTGAAATCCAACGCCAATATTGCGTTACTGAATGTGATGGCAAAACTGGGGGCGGGCTTTGATATTGTCTCCCAAGGCGAGCTGGAACGGGTGTTGGCAGCCGGCGGCGATCCGGCAAAAATTGTCTTTTCCGGCGTGGCAAAATCCCACCAAGAAATTGCCCGTGCGTTAGAGGTCGGCATTCGCTGCTTTAACGTAGAATCGGTTGCCGAGCTGCAACGGATTAACCAAGTTGCCGGCGAACTGGGCAAAACTGCCCCGATTTCCCTGCGGGTGAACCCCGATGTTGATGCCCATACTCACCCCTACATTTCGACCGGCTTGAAAGAGAACAAATTCGGCATCAGCGTTAATGAAGCCCGCGAGGTGTATCGGCTCGCCAAAACGCTGCCGCATATCGCCATTCACGGAATGGATTGCCATATCGGTTCGCAACTCACTGAATTACAACCGTTTTTAGATGCAACCGACCGCCTGATTATCTTAATGGAGCAGCTCAAACAAGACGGCATTCACCTCACCCACCTCGATTTAGGCGGTGGTTTGGGCGTGCCTTATCACGATGAAACACCGCCGCACCCGACGGAATACGCTGCCGCATTACTGGCGAAATTAAAAGATTACCCCGATCTCGAAATTATCTTAGAGCCGGGACGTGCCATCACCGCCAATGCAGGCATTTTGGTCACGAAAGTGGAATACCTAAAACATAACGAAGATCGCCGTTTTGCGATTGTCGATACCGGAATGAACGATATGATCCGACCGGCACTGTACGATGCCTATATGCAACTTATTGAAGTCGATCGCCGCCTTGAACGCCCGTCCGCCGTCTATGATGTGGTCGGCCCTATCTGCGAAACCGCCGATTTCTTAGGCAAACAGCGTACACTGGCGATTGCCGAAGGGGATCTTATCGCCCTGCGTTCCGCCGGTGCGTACGGAGCAACGATGTCCTCCACCTACAATTCCCGCCCGCAAGCGGTTGAAATAATGGTGGACGGCAGCCAAGCCCACCTCATCAAAGCCCGTGCCGACTTTGCGGATTTGTGGCGACTAGAAGCGTTGCTGCCAAGTAATTAACTTATCAAGCGGTCGGTTACGCCTCATTTTTTGCAATTTTTCCCCGTTACCCGACCGCTTGCCAACAATGAAAAGACGAATGCAAAAACCTCTCGCAATTTTTTTAATGGGCCCGACCGCCTCCGGCAAAACGGATTTAGCCATTCGGCTACGTCAAACCTTGCCGGTTGAAATTATCAGCGTTGATTCCGCGTTAATTTATCGAGGAATGGATATCGGCACCGCAAAACCGAGCCAAGCGGAGCTGACCCTCGCCCCCCACCGCTTGATTGATATACGCGATCCGGCAGAAAGCTACTCGGTCGCCAATTTCCGTGAAGATGCCCTGCGGGAAATGGCAGATATTCAAGCCGCAGGAAAAATCCCCTTGTTAGTCGGCGGTACAATGCTCTATTACAAAGGCTTGCTGGAAGGGCTTTCACCATTGCCGAGTGCCGATCCTGCACTACGCACGGAAATTGAAGCGAAAGCAGCACAGCACGGCTGGGCGGCATTACATCAAGAGTTAGCCGTTATCGATCCCGTCGCGGCACAACGGATTAACCCAAACGACAGCCAACGGATCAACCGTGCGTTAGAAGTATTTTACCTTTCCGGTAAAACAATGACGGCGTTAACCGCTCAACAAGGGGAAGCGCTCCCTTACAATATCGTGCAATTTGCGATTGCCCCTCACGAACGGGCGGTTTTACACCAACGGATTGAACAACGTTTCGAGAAAATGATCGCTCTCGGCTTTGAACAAGAAGTGCGGGCATTATTCGAGCGAGGCGATTTACACGCCGATTTACCTTCTATCCGTTGTGTCGGCTATCGGCAAATGTGGGCATATCTCGAGGGCGAAATTAGCTTTGATGAAGCGATTTACAAAGGCATTTGCGCTACCCGCCAACTTGCCAAGCGCCAAATCACTTGGCTAAGAGGTTGGAGGAGTGGGCTAGAGTGGCTTGATAGCTTGGATCCGGACGGGTCGTTTGCAAAAATGATCGAAAAAATTGAGCAAAAGCAAAATGACTGTGGTAATATCAGCAACGCCTTTGGCAACATAAATTAGAAGACTATTATAATATAAGAGGGAACAAAGCAATGGCAAAAGGTCAATCTTTGCAAGATCCATATTTAAACGCATTACGCCGTGAGCGTATTCCTGTTTCAATTTATCTCGTGAATGGCATCAAATTACAAGGACAAATTGAGTCATTCGATCAATTCGTAATTCTACTGAAAAATACGGTCAGCCAAATGGTGTATAAGCACGCAATCTCGACCGTTGTGCCGGCTCGTGCTATTTCGCACAACAATAATGCAAACCACGCTCAACACAGCGCACCACAAGCCCCTGTTGAAGCAGCCGAAAAAGCGGAATAATCCTATCAGCTTATCTGCACCGATGCTCTCTCAACCAAGCACAGACAATGTGTTTGGTTTGGCTCAATTTGGAAAAGCCCCTACCTCTGCCCAAACAGAGCGTGCGATTTTAGTTCATCTCTATCTGTCGCAAGTAAAAGATACCGAAAACCTGTTGGAATTTCAGACCCTAGCTCAGTCTGCCGGTGTTGAAATTGCCGCTGTCTTAACCGGTAGCCGCCAGACGCTCCATATCAAATATTATGTCGGGCAAGGGAAAGCACAGGAAATTGCGCAGGCGGTCGACACCTTTAATGCTGCCGTTATCTTGGTTAATCACGCACTGAGTCCGGCACAAAATCGCAATTTATCCCAATTATGTGGCTGTCGAGTAGTGGATCGCACCGGCTTAATTTTGGATATTTTTGCCCAGCGGGCAAGATCGCACGAAGGTAAATTACAGGTGGAACTCGCCCAACTGCGCCATTTATCCAGCCGTTTGGTTCGCCGCTTAGGTCATCAGGATCAACAAAAAGGCGGGGCGGTCGGTCTCAGAGGCCCGGGCGAAACCCAGCTTGAAACGGACAAGCGGTTAATTAAGCTGAAAATTTTGCAACTGCAAAACCGTTTGGAAAAAGTGCATAAACAGCGTAGCCAAAATCGCAAAACACGGCAGAAAGCGGATATTCCGACCATCTCACTGGTCGGCTATACCAATGCTGGCAAATCAACCCTGTTTAACCGCCTCACTAATGCCAATGTGTATGCGGCGGATCAACTGTTTGCCACTCTCGATCCGACATTACGCCGCTTATCGCTCCAAGACGTTGGCACAGCGATTTTGGCGGATACGGTCGGCTTTATCCGCTTTTTACCGCACGATTTGGTGTCCGCCTTTAAATCCACCTTACAAGAAACCAGCGAAGCCGATTTGCTGCTGCACGTTATTGATGCCGCAGACAGTCGCCGTGATGAGAATATCGCCGCCGTTAATCAAGTATTGGAAGACATTCAAGCACACGATGTGCCAAGTTTATTGGTCTTCAACAAAATCGATCGCCTAGAGGGCGTTGCTCCGCATATTACTTACGATGATGAAGGATCGCCGAACGCCGTTTATCTTGCTGCCACAACCGAGCAAGGCATCGATCTGCTTTTGCACGCCATCAGTGCAAAGCTAAAAAATGAGCTGACCCGTCAAACGCTATTATTGCCGGTAACAAGCGGTCGGATCTACGCCAAATTTTACCAACAACAATGTATCCTTTCAGAGCAATTCACCCCATTTGGCGATCGATTAATTGACATTGAGGTCGATCACATTCAATGGCAAAAATGGCTCAAACAGCACCCTGAATTGAATGAATTTGCCGAGCTCGCCAAATGGGAACAGACATAACGGTCGTTTGGCACAAACGTCTCATACCAATGACGTAACACTAATCTACACGCTTTTTATGCCCCTCATCAATATGAACTAAATCCGCCGCGCCGCCCGCATCAATATGGAAGGCTTTCCCGAATCCTTTCACAAATAATCCGTTATGCACCTTGAAAGAGAACAATTTGAAATCCCCTAGTTCAATTAGCTTCTCGACCAATGCGCCGTGGCGTGCCTTTAGCTTGTCAATCCCCGTTTGCCACTCGGCACTATCACGCGCTATCATTCGTGCCGTCGCATCAAAGGTTAAACGGCGGCGGGCGAAAATCTCACTGCTCGCAGCTTCATCTTCAATCAACATTAACGAAAGCTTGGGCATCTGCATTAAATTGCGGGCGTGGCGGGCAACCGTGGAAATCAATACCTGATATTCACCATTGTCGATCACAAAAGGGGCATAACTCACATTCGGCACACCCTGTTCATCCACTGTGGCAAGCGCCAACGTTTTGATTTGTTGCTTAAATGTCTCAATTTCCGTGACTAAGCGGTTCTGCCACATTACTTGACGTGCATCTGTCATTAGATTTCTCCTTTTTACTGAAACTGTTTAAATCGGGCGACTTGCTCAGGCAATAATCTCCGCTGCTCATCCCGACCAAGATAAACCTTAAACATAACCTGACCGTCATTCGCAATAAAGGCAATGTGGTAACTCTCTTTGCCCCGAAACGGTAAACTGACAAAGACGATTTTCGCTATATTCGTCAATTTTAAATGCCCGTGTAACGCCCCTTCCTGCCCTTTCATATTCAAGTTGTAATAGCCCCGCCCAATAACCCCGCTGGGAAAACGATCTTTAATCTCAAAAATTGAGCCGGCTTTCTCAATAATCGTGGTAAATGTGCCCCACTCGCTAATGGTTGTCAGCAGACTTTCCGCCCGTTCCGGCGGGAAAACACGGATAAACTCCGCCGGCAGTGCACACAAAACCTCGCCTTCCGGGCACTGCAACATTTCCGCCATTTCAAGCGGAATCAAATTTGGGTTCTGAACAAGTAATTCAGCCACTTTCTCGATTAATGCCATTTTCTTTCCTATTTTTTAATAATAATTATCAACATCATATTAAAAGAATTGTGCGGAAAAGCAAGTCATTTACTCAAACACTTCTATCCTATTCAAGATTTTCGCCACTCGACCAACCAGCAAATTTGCGAAATTTATGAAAAGATCGTAGAAAGGCGCAACGACAAATGCTAGAATTGAGCGCTTTAAAAAATTGAACGTTCATATTTGTAAAAATTTTAGGTTGTCTATGGCTAAAGAAATGCAAAAAAGCTCGGAAAAAACGGAACAAAACGGGCTAAAAAGTAAAGGCGTAAACGGCACATTATGGGCAGTTTCTCTCGCCTTATTCGCAACAGCGGCGATTGGAAATACCTATTTCAGCACGCATTTTGCGTTAATCGTCCGAGTATTGTTATTAGTAGTATTGATCATCGCTGCGGTTGGGTTGGCGGCAATCACAAACCAAGGGCAAAAAGCGATCGGTTTCATTAAGGACTCCCGTCAAGAGTTACGCAAAATTATTTGGCCGACCCGCCAAGAAACTACACAAACCACACTGATTGTCTCGGCAATGTGTGTTCTCGTCGCACTTGCACTATGGGGGATTGATTCCCTGATCGTTACCGTGATTAATTTCCTAACCAGTTTGAGATTCTAAAATGAGCGAAACAGTAGTAGAAGAATTAACAACCGAAACTAAGCCGACCAGAATGCGTTGGTATGTCTTGCAAGCTTTCTCCGGCTTTGAAGCCAGGGTAGCAATGACCTTGCGTGAATACATCAAATTGCACAATATGCAAGATCAATTCGGCGAAGTGCTTGTGCCTACCGAAGAAGTGGTCGAAAACGTGGGCGGAAAACGTCGCAAAACCGAACGCAAATTCTTCCCGGGTTACGTCCTTGTGCAAATGGAAATGAATGACGACACTTGGCACTTGGTGAAAAGTGTACCGCGCGTGATGGGCTTTATCGGCGGTACAGCGGATAAACCCGCACCTATCTCGCAGCGTGAAGCGGATCGTATTCTCAACCGAGTTCAAGAAACCAGCGAAAAACCACGCCACAGAAAAGAGTTCCAACCGGGCGAAGAAGTGCGCGTTACTGAAGGGCCTTTCGCCGACTTTACCGGCACGGTGGAAGATGTGGACTATGAAAAAGGTCGCTTAAAAGTGTCTGTCTCTATCTTTGGTCGAGCGACCCCTGTCGAGCTTGAATTCGGTCAAGTGGAAAAAAGCTCATAATTTATAAACATATCAATTTAAATAAGGGGCATATATAAATTGTAGAAGATCAAACTCAATCTGACAGTCCCCGTTTAAAACGATGTGTGTCTGTCAGATTAATTTGAGCTTAAATTTTTTTCTGCCCAAATTCGTTTTCCATCAACTAATGTTTCCATTGCCGTTCTTCCACAGCACATTTTTCCTCGATGGGTTCGGTGATGGTTATAATACAGCAACCATTCATCCAAATCAGCTTGTAATGTACTCAAATCCATATAAATTTTCTTCCTAAATGCCACTTGGTAA